>JAFAGL010000020.1 GCA_023422735.1 Pseudomonadota bacterium | reverse complement strand
CGCGGCCGAGCCGGGTGTAGCGGAACAGCAACCAAACGAGGATGAGCGCAGAAAGCACCGTCACCAGAATGATGAGTTGTTCCTGGTTGACCCGAATGTCCCAAAGCCGATAGGGACGGGCAACCGGCACATCGAAGCTCCGCGGCGAGTTGCCGGCGAACAGGCGAACGATGTTTTCGAGCGTGATTGCTACGCCCATGGAGGCCACTAGAAGGGTGAGGCTCGAGCGCTCGCGCATGCGGCTGTAGACCAGTATGTCGATTACCACGGCAATGGCCGCCACCGCCGCGCTGCCGATCATCGCTGCGGCCCACAACGGCAAGCCAAGATGGACATTGGTCCACCACGTCAGAAACGCTCCAACCGTGACGTAAGAACCGATGGCGTAGTTTGCGAAGCGCAGGACACTGAAGGACAATGCCAACGCAAGGGCCGGAAGGGCGAGGATCAGGCCAGTGGTGAGGCCGTTGACGATCAGTTGGCCCATCAGGCCCCCCCGAGATAGAGACGCCTGATTTCGGGCGCAGCAAGGATGTCCGACGCCTTGCCCGAAAGCTTCACCTCGCCTGATACCAGCACCAAGCCAGCATCCGACGCTCCGAGCCCGAGTTGCGTGTTCTGCTCAATCAGGAAGAGGGTCACGCCCGATCGTGAGATGCGGCCGATGATTTCAAACAGCAGTTCCGCATTGCGCGGAGACAATCCGGCGGATGGTTCGTCGAGCGCCAGCACCGAGGGTCCGGGCATCAGCGCCGACGCCATGGCTACCATCTGGCGCTGCCCGCCGGATAGGAGACCGGCGCGCACGGAAAGCTTCACGCGGATTTCCGGGAACAGGTCGAGGATTTCCTCAAGACGTGTCTCGAATGTCTTGCCTTCCTTGCCTTGGAGGAATTCCAATCCTAGCCGCAGGTTTTCCAGCACGGTCATGTTGGGAAAAACATTGGCTTCCTGGGGAAGATAACCGATGCCGGCCCCGGCGCGTTGCGAGGGCGAAAGGGGCGTGATGTCCCGGTCGTCAAGCAGGATGCGTCCTTCCATCGGCTTGATCAAACCCAGCACGGTCTTGATCAGCGTGGACTTGCCCGAGCCGTTTGGCCCGACGACGGTCAGGATTTCGCCCGCGCGCGCGGTAAAGCTGACACCATGCAGAACCGGTTGTCCGCCGTAGCCTGCAACCAAGCCGTCGGCGGTGAGGCTCTTTGCCTGGATGCTCATGCGCCAACCCCCAGATAAGCGCGTGCGACATCGTCATTGGCAGTGACCTCGGCGAAACTTCCCTGCGCCACGAGTTTGCCTTCGGCCAAGGCATAGACCCGGTCGCACAAGGCTGCCACCATGCCCATATTGTGCTCCACCATGCCGAAGGAGATGCCCTCGGCAAGCAGGCTGCCGATGAAGTCGGTTATTTCGCCAATCCGTGTCGGGTTGACGCCGGCACTCGGCTCGTCAAGGAGGATGAAGCGCGGCTCGAGCATCAAAACGCGGCACAGATCGAGCAGCTTCTTCTGGCCACCTGAAAGTGCAGCGGAAGGCTGATCTGCGAGGCGCCACAGGTCCACGCGATCAAGAAGCGCCCGTGCCTTCTCCACCATGCGCGTTTGCCGCTCCTTCGAGGCGCCGCGTCGAAACAGCGCTGCTCCGATCCCCTCGAATTCCCGTTGCGGCTGAGCAACCAGGAGATTTTCCAGAACGGTGAGGCCTGCAAGGTCCCGCGACAACTGGAAAGAGCGTCCAAGACCCAGCCGCGCACGAAGCACAGGCGGGCGTGACGTGATGTCCTCGCCCCCGAATAGGACCGAACCGCGCGATGGGATCACCGATCCGGCAAGCACGGAAAACAGCGTCGATTTTCCCGCGCCGTTGGGACCGATCAGGCCGGTCACCATTCCCTTCTGCAGCTGAACGGAAACACCATCGAGCGCCGTGAAGCCGTCATAGCGGACCGTCAGGTTTCGACCTTCCAGCATCGTCACCGGATGATGTCCACCAGCTCGCTTTCGCCGTCCTTGATGACGAAGTGCCCGTAAGCAAGGTTGGACTGATCGCCATTCGCCTCGAAGCGGAAGTCGGATGCCGCGCCCGAATAGCGGAAGGCTGTGCCGGCGCGCAGCGCTTCCAGCGCCTTTGCGGGGTCGCCGATGGACGGGCCATCGCCATTCACCAGTTCAGGGAAGGCCGCGCCGACCTTGGCGCCCTCGGTGGAGCCTGCCTTCTCGATCGCAAGTGCGGTGAGCACGATCTGGTCGAAGACCTGCGCACCAAAGCTCATCACCGTGCCCTCAGGTTGGCCGATGCGGTTCAGATAAAGAGCGTAGGCTTCCGACTTCTCCACGGGCACGTGCTGGGTGTGATGCACGCCCTCGGCGAGTTCCTTGCCGACATTGGCAACGAATTGGCCGTTGGATCCAGCCGCGTTGCCATATGCATAGATGGTTCCCTCAAAACCATTGCGATACGCCTCCTTCACCACGGCGGATAACTCGTTCACGTAAGCCGCAACGAAAAGCGCCTCAGGCTCCGATGCCAGGATTTTGTCGACTTCCACCCGGTAAGAAGGCTGGTTCGGGTTGAACTTTACCTCCTGCAGGATTTCGCCGCCACCGGCCGTGAACGTGTCCTTGAACGGCTGGATGGTGGACAAGGTGAACGGGGTTTGCAGCACAAGGATGGAAGCCGTCTTGACGCCGTCCTTCAGGAATGCCTTGCCGAAGGCATCGCCCCAGTCCTTGCCATTGGTCTGGAATCGCCAGACCAGGTTCTTGTTGTCGCCCTGCGTGATCTCGTCGGCCGAGCCGTTTGTGGTGAGGATCACACCCTTCTCAATGGCGATCGGTTTAACGGCCAGAGCAACCGCGCTCGACCAGACACCGGAGATTGAGACAACTTTGTCGACGTCGATCAGCTTGCGGGCCGCGGCAACGCCGGCGGTCGGCTGCGTTTCATCGTCAGCGACGACCAGTTCCAGCTGGCGGCCGAGCACACCGCCCGCTTCGTTGATGACGGCGACGGCGGCCTTGGCGGCTTCTTCTTCTTCCTTGCCGTAGGGGCCGCCCGAACCGCTGAACGGGGCGAGCAGGCCGAGCTTGATCGAGCCTTCCTGCGCGAGCGCCGGCAGGCTCCAAGCACCAAGAACTGCAACAAGGGTCGCACCCAGCACCGACCGACGCAAAAGGTGAAAAAGGGTCATCCGATTCTTCCTCAGGCTAGATACGTTTCGAGCCATTTCAGAGGCTCCGTTCTTCGCAGCATCGGCAGTTTGCCTGAGGTTGAAGCGAATTCCGTTGCCTGTTAAGTCGGCACCGCGAGTACGTTTGCTCACGTTGGGAGTCAACCAAGCTGAAACACTCAACAGGCAAAACGCAACCCGTGCGTTGCGCCGCTTGCCGCCCGGAGCACTGGATTCGCTTCAGGCGATCTGTGGTAGAATCTTATTTCAGCGAGGCATAGATGGCCAAAGAGCTGCGACTGAACACGTTCCAGATGTGCGCGCCTGTCCACAACTGGGCCGGGCTCTGGCGTCTCCCGGGGGATCGAGCGGTAGACTACAATCGCCTCGATTACTGGACCGAAATGGCGCGCACTGCCGAGCGCGGTCTGCTCGATGCGATCTTTATCGCGGATGTGTTCGGCGTCTATGACGTCTATGGCAAGTCACCGGACGCAGCATTGCGAGCCGGTGCGCAGATACCGAACATGGATCCTGTCGTGCCCGTGTCGGCAATGGCGCACGTAACGAAGAATATCGGCTTCGGCATCACCGCCAATCTCAGCTTCGAGCATCCTTTTCAACTTGCTCGCCGGTTTTCGACCCTCGATCACATGACGCAAGGTCGCATCGGCTGGAACATCGTCACAGGCTATCTCGAAAGCGGCGCACGTGGCATGGGTCGCATGCTGCAAACGGAGCATGACGCGCGCTACGATGTCGCCGAGGATTTCATGGCCGCCATCTACAAGCTCTGGGAAAGCTCGTGGGAGGAGGACGCCGTGCAGCGCGATACCTCGCGCGGCATGTTCACGGATCCAGCGAAGGTTCATGCCGTCCATCACGATGGACCGTATTTCAAGGTGGATGGGATCCACCTGTCTGAACCATCGCCACAGCGGACGCCGGTTCTGTTCCAGGCAGGCACTTCTGATCGCGGACGGCAGTTTGCGGCACGCCACGCCGAATGCGTGTTCATCAACGGGCCGAGCCAGAAGATCGTCTCGGGAACGGTCGGCAAACTTCGCGACGCTGCGAAGGCTGAAAATCGCAGCCCGGCTGACATGAGCATCTTCCTGGGCGGCAACGTGATCGTCGCGCCGACCCACCTCGAAGCCAAAGAGCTTTACGCGGAATATTCTCGTCATCTTGACGCGGCGGGGCAGCTGGCTCTCGTTTCTGGTTGGACAGGCATGGACCTGTCCACGCTCGCGCCTGAGGACGTAGTGCCCTTTGCCCGTTCCAACGCGATCCAGTCGACGCTGGAGAACATGACGGCCAAGGCGCCCAAGCCAGTTTTGGCAAAGGACCTCGTTTCGCTGACCTCAACCGGCGCACGCGCGCCGTTCTTCTATGGCACAGCGTCCGTAGTCGCAGACCAGATGTTGGACTGGGCTGACACAACGGGGATAGATGGATTCAATCTCGCCCGCCTTTCGGTGCCGACTACCCTTGAGACGATCGTCGATCTGCTGGTGCCGGAACTGCAAACTCGTGGCCGGTTCAAGACGTCTTATCGAAGCGGTACGTTCCGCGAAAAGCTTGGCTCTTCCAGGCTCAGGGCACATAGCCGATAGAGCACGGTAGGGCTGATCTTGGCGTCGGGAAAAGGAGGCGTCAGCACGATAAAAGCCGATCAACGTCACGATCGTTCGACCGGCTTCATTTATTGAGATGATGCTGATCCCCGGAAGGGCGGTCCAGCTCGGGAGACTTTAGCTGAACAGCCCGCCAGTTCTGCCATCGCCGCCGCAGTTCACCTGACCATAACCCTATCGGCTCATCCAGAGTGTCTGCGCGCAGTATCCTGTCGCAAGCGATGCGAGCACAGATAGCTTCGATGTTACATGCTCTGGGCTCTGCAATCAGCCGTGCGGTGTCAGTTTTTCAGTAGAGAAGGTGATTGTATAAAAGCGCGCCGATTGCGGGAAATAGTTCTGGATTATTCTCGCCCAGCTCTTTGCCGCAGGTCATGAGCGACAGGATGATCGGCGTGCTTCCTTCATCTTCCACGCGGATAAGATCGTGCTTGTAGAAAGATGTCCTGGGGTCGCCGGTCCAAGCGTTGCGCCCCGCCTTGCTCCAGATTTTCGCGGCGGATGGGGCGCGCTCACCCAGATAATCCTTCAATTGATATTGCGAGATATTGAGGTTCTCGTCCGTTCGTTCCCGGTTGAGAATTTCCTGCGCCGCCTTTCGCCCGGCGTCGGACAAGTTCACATCGCCCGTAAATAGCTCGGTCATAAGTCGGGCGGCCGCCAAGGGGGTCAAGACATTCAAGTAGCCGCCGTCACGTCCCGCGAACTGCGCTTCGCGTCCGTAGCGCGTATCGTCCATGAGTTTTTGTGTGATGTTGCAACCCTCGAACTCCGACCAGTTTTGACGCAAGAAAAACTGGTTCAGTTCTTCCCGCTGCTCGCGCCACGACAAAAACTCTGGTTCAGCGAGAAGGGTATCGCCTGTTGTGTCTGTCACCAGGTCGATGACATAGTTGGTGGCAGTATTCGATGACCATTTGATCATGTCCCGCATCGCGCGCGAAAGGTCTTCGTGTACCTCCAGACCGCAGGTTTCAATGCGATGTAAAACGTGGATGAGGTGGAATGCTTTCACGAGACTGCAAGGATAGCATTGCCAGTCTCCACGGTATGAAAAGCCGATTGGTCGGGTTCCATTAGCAGTCTCGCGGAGCGCAACGAGGCCAAAATTGTCTTCCCGCAAACCATCATCACTGAAGCGTTCCAGCATCTGCGCGACAGCAGTCTCGCATCTTTGCGTCCATTCCTGATCCGTGTTGAAAAACATGGTTCGATACCTCAATCCTGATAGCCGGCTTCTTTCGCCTTCCAGCACCTCACGCGCGCACCGGAGGGCAAACGGCGCAGTTCCTGCGGTTGGGAACACGCGTCCTCCGCCAGTGGGCAACGAGGTGCAAATCGGCAGCCTGGTATTGTTTCGAAAGGATCAGGAATCTCGCCGGATATGGCCGCGCGCTTCTTGCGAGCGTGTCGGATATCTGGAACTGCTGAGATGAGTGCTGATGTGTAGGGATGCGCTGGGTTGGCGAAAAGACCGGCGCTGTCGCGGAGTTCGACGATCTCGCCAAGATACATGACGGCGACGCGATTGCATAAGTATCGCACAACATTCATGTCGTGTGAGATAAAGACAATCGTCAACCCACGCTCACGATTGAGGCGTTTCAGAAGATTGATGATCTGAGCCTGAACCGAGGCATCGAGTGCCGACACGGGTTCGTCCGCGACGAGAATTTGCGGCCCTGGCAACAACGCACGTGCAATCGAGACACGCTGGCGTTGTCCGCCCGACAAGGCATGGGGAAATTTTGCCGAAGTTTCTTGTGCGAGGCCCACTTCAGCCAGCGCTTCCGCGACCCGCTCGGCTCGTTGTTTTCGAGAAAGCTCAGATGCGTATTGCGCCACAACTTCGTCAAGCTGCACACCGATCGTCAGCCTCGGATTTAGCGAGGAGTAGGGGTCCTGGAACACCATCTGGACCCGCCCTTGCCGATCTGGCCCCGCCAAAGGCTTACCGTCGAGCTTCACCCGCCCGTCATCGCAAGCCTGAAGCCCGACACCGAGGCGAGCCAAGGTGCTTTTGCCGCATCCGGATTCACCGACAACGCCTAGGATCTCACCACGCTCAACATTGAGACTGACGCCCCGCACGGCATGGAGATAGGCCTGCTTGCGTCCCGCGAGCAGATCGACCACACTCCGCTTGGTTGGAAATCGCCGATGGACATGCTCGAACTCAAGCTGGGACATGATCGAGCTCCTTCAACAGGCATGCATCGAGATGCTCCGGATCGCGTCGCGCCCGAATTTGCGGCGGCGGTCCGCTGACGCAGATGTCCTGCGCAAGGGTACAGCGAGGAGCAAAGCGGCACCCATCCGGTGGGTTCACCAAACTCGGCGGAGCACCTTCGATCGGTGTCAACTCCCTGTCGAGATCACTCTGACCTGGAAGTGCAGCAAGGAGCGCGCGCGTGTAGGGGTGGACGGGTGTATCCAGAACCTTTCGCACCGGTCCTTGTTCAACCAGGCGGCCCGCATACATCACCGCAACTCGATCGCAGACCTCGGACACGACACCAAGGTCATGCGTGACAAGGATGATTGCGGTCTTTGTGCTGTCGCTTCGTTCTCTCAGCAGTTTCAGGATCTGATCCTGAACGGTCACGTCCAGCGCTGTTGTCGGCTCATCGGCGATGATGAGCCTGGGCTGCAGCGCCAATGCCATCGCGATCATGACGCGCTGGCGTAGCCCGCCGGAAAGTTCGTGCGGATATGAGTCGAGACGGCGTTCCGCTGATGTAATATGCACATCGCGAAGAAGCTGCAGCGCTCCCGCGCGCGCGGCTTTGGCAGAGACTTTGCGATGACGCTGAATTATCTCGGAGATCTGCCGCCCAATCTTCATGGTCGGGTTCAGGGCGGTCAATGGATCTTGAAAAATGAAAGCGACGTCTCGGCCACGAACGGATGTTAGGTCGCGTTCGCTCATCTGAGCAAGGTCGCCCGTATTCTCAAGCAACACATTCCCGCTTGCAATTCGAGCGGCCGCTCCCCCGAACAAGCGCAGGACCGAACGGCAGGTCGCGGATTTGCCGCAACCGGATTCCCCCACAATGCCAAAAATCTCGCCGGCGTTTACGTCAAAGCTTGCCCCGTCAACAGCACGAACAATGCCGTTCGGGCTTTTGAATTCTGTAACCAGATTTCGAATGCTGAGAAGTGGCATCATCTAACCTTTTGGCTTCAGCGCTGTGGCGAGCCCTTCGCCGAGGAGCGAGAATGCAAAGCCGGTCCAAACGATCGCAAGCCCCGGAAAAATGGTCATCCACGGGGCGTCTCGCATGTAGTCGATGCTTTCGACGATCAACAAACCCCATTCAGGAGCCGGTGGCTGAACACCGAGGCCGAAGAAGGAAAGAGCCGCTACCGCCTGCACCGTCAACACGACATCGGACATTGAATAGACCACGGCTGGCGTCACTGCATTTGGAAGGACATGACGCATCAAGACCCGGAGGCGGGGGAAGCGAAGCAGCCTCGTGGCCTCGATGAACTCCAGCCGTGCAATGACAAGAGTTTCCCCGCGTACAATTCGGGCGTAACCGATCCAGTTGACGAGAAAGAATGCGATATAGAGGTTGGTTTCGCTGGGCCCGAGAACGCCGACGATGGCGAGCACCAGGACGTAGAACGGAAACGCCCACACCACGTCTGTAAGGCGCATCAGGGCATTATCTACCCAGCCACCAAAAAAACCCGCAACGAGGCCAATGAAGACGCCCATGACCATCGGCACGAAGACACACAGCAGCGCCAAGCGCAGATCATAAACCGCTCCGGCCATGACGCGCGTGAAAATGTCACGTCCGAAATTATCCGTGCCGAACCAATGGCTGGCGGAAGGTGGCTGCATTGCTGCGGCAAAATCCAGAGCAAACGGATCGTGAGGCGATAGGAAGGGCGTCAACACAGTGGCGCCAAACAGAGTGAGCATCAGCAGCAGGCCGACGCAGGCGGCCGGATTGCGAACGAGATTGCTTAAGATTTGCATATGTCAATCCAACCGTACGCGTGGATCAGCCAAGGCGTAGCAGATATCCGTGATCAGATTGACGAGTACGACCATCACAGCAAAAAACACGGTCAGGCCGCGGATAACGGGTAGATCGCGCGCCATGATGGAGTCGATCAGCAAGCTGCCAAGACCAGGAACCGAGAATATCTTCTCGACTACAACAGTGCCGCCGATAACCCAGCTGATACGCACGCCAATGATTGAGATCGTCGAGATCAGGCTATTAGGTAAAACGTGCCGCATGAAGACCTGGTGGCCGAGCAAACCTTTCGCCTTTGCCGTGTCCACATAATCGGCCTTCATCGTATCGATAAGAGCTGAGCGAAGGCTTTGCTGGATCAAAGCTGCGGTCGAAAGGCCGACGACCAGAGAAGGAAGAAAAAGGCGGTAAAGGTTTGAAGTTATCCCATCGCCCACGCCGCCAGTCGGGAACCAGCCCAATTGCAGTGCCAGACCCAGGATCACAACGTAGCTAAGCCAGAACGGTGGAAGGGCTATGACGACGACAAAGATCTGGCGCACGAGAGAATCGGTTGGTCGCCCACGATAGACGGCGGCCAATACTGCGAATGGAAGGGCGATAACCAGGGCAATCACGGTGGAATAGCCAACGATTGCAAGCGTATAGGGCAACCGTTCTGACACGAGGTCAATGATCGGTCGCTTATGGAATATCGACATGCCGAAGCTGCCGGTCACACATTCCCTTAGAAAATAGAGGTACTGAATCCATAATGGGCGATCTAGACCCCACATAGCTCGCATAGCAGCTATGTCCTCGGCACTCGCACGTGTTCCCATTGCGCGCTCGGCAGGGTCGCCGGGCATGACCTGCAGCACCAGAAAGCTGATCAGCGTTATGCCGAGCAGAACCGGTATGAGACTCAGGATACGTTTGGAGATCGCAGTAAACATCCGCGTTCATTTCCTTTGGGGCGATCGACGACGCGGTTTGTCGTCGATCGCCACATTAAGGGTTAGATCTTTGAACCGGTTTACTGGTCGTTGATCTGCACATCCTCTAATCGAAAGTTCGAGGTCGGCAGGATTTCAAACCCCTTCACATTGTCGCGGACGGCCCAGGTGCTCGCTGGATGGTACAGATAAAGATATGGGGCTCCATCATGCAGCGACTGAATGATTTCCTGGAACATCTTGCCTCGCTCATCACCATCTGGAGTGGAGCGTTCGCTGGCGTAGAGTTCGTTTACCCGCTCATTCTTCCACTGGGTATGATAGGCATTGGCACGTTCAGGGTTAACCGCCACGAAGCCTACGATCTGATCCGGGTCGATTGTGTCTGAGGTCGTATAAGAGACCGAAAGATCGTAGTTTCCCGATTTAGTTGTTTCCCACTGCGTCCCGCCTTCGAGCATCTGAATTTTCAAGCGGACGCCGATCTGTTGAAGCATCGCTTGAAGCGCAATGGCAGTATTGCGGTGCGCGGCAGCACCTGAGTCAACCAAGACCTGGGCTTCAAATCCGGAATCCAGACCAGCCTCTGCGAGAAGTTCGCGCGCCTTTTCGGGATCATAAGGATAAGGTGATAGCTCGGGGTCTGCATAAGTCATAATTGGCATCGCTGATGCCGCTGGCTTGCCGGCACCATAAAGGACACCTTGCACGAGAGCGTCCTTGTCGATCGCGTAATTCAATGCTTGGCGAACGCGTTCATCATTGAACGGCTCACGCGTTGTATTGATCTGCACGAAATCAGCACGATAAGGGATGGTCTGACCGACTGTGATGCCGTCCTGGCCGTCGAGCTTGGCAATTTGATTGGCCGGTGGATCGATCGCGATATCGACCTCGGATGCTTCCAATTTTATTGCACGTGCCGATGGTTCAGCAACGATCTCGAGTACAGCATCGTCAACGTACGGTTTTCCCGACTGCCAATAGTTTGGGTTGCGCTCGAGTTCGATTCTGGCGCCCCGAGCCCAGTTTTTCAGCACGAATGGACCAGAACCCACCGGCGCTTCGAAAAATGCGTCGCCGAGCTCTTCAACCTGCTTTTTCGGCAAGATCGCCGCCGCGAAAAGCGCGAGATTGTTCAGTGCCGGCGTGAAAGGTTCCGTGAGCTTCAACGTGATTTCGCGCTCGCTTGCGATCTCGAAACTCGTAACGGGTCGAAAGAAGCGGCCCCACTGCGAGGCTTCCGAAGCCGCTCGTTCTATCGAGAACTGTACGTCTTCAGCAGTAACCGGAGTGCCGTCGGAAAATTTTGCTTCCCTAAGCTTGAACGTGATCGAAAGTCCGTCGTCCGAAATGGTCCAAGACTCTGCAAGGCCCGCTTCGAGCTCTTTGCCCGTCTTATCCGGCCGGATCAGGGTGTCGTAGATCAGGAGTTGGGTCCAGATAGATCCATTATCCGAACTTGCAATCGGGTCGAGGCTGAGCGGGTCGTACCCGAGCGCAACGCGCAGTGATTCCGCGTGGGCTGACATTCCGCCCGTCAGCAACGCGGATGCCAACAAAAGGGCTTTGAGATTGGTCTTTAGCTGCATCGGAAAACTTCCCCTTATCGTTTTTCTGAGGATCCGCTTACCTGAAGCCTTGGCCGGGAGCCGCAGCTCAAGAACGTGAATCTAAGGCTGGAGGTTAGACTTCGGTGATGAGGTCGTATAATAATAAATATACGTACCAGCATAACTGAGGTGATAGTGAATCTTCGAGAGATCGAACTTTTCGGGACTTTGATGCGGGTAGGCACTGCAACCGAAACCGCCCGGCTTCTAGGCATCTCGCAGCCGGGGGTGAGCGCCCAGTTAAAACGTCTCGAGGGTCGTTTGGGCGTTTCGCTCTTTCATCGCACCGGCAACCGGCTTGAGGCGACGCGTGAAGCCAACGAACTCTTCGCATTGGCCGTGCCGATTTTTCGCACCCATGCGCAGATACGAGCAAAAGCCGATGAAATGCGCGCACTCGGTTCCCGACCCGTATCCATCTCGGTCACGCCCACTTTGGTTGAGGGATTTCTGGGACGTTTTCTCGTGCGCGCAGGTTATCAGAACTGGCGCAAGAGGATCGTTCTGCGTGTCCATCAGCCGGAAGAAGATCTCAGGCGCGGTGATGCGGAGATTGGTCTCCAGATGGCAGTTCCGCCCATGGCTGAGTTCCAGTCTCACACGGTCGGGAAAAGCAAATTGATTGCTGTAATGCGCAGCAATCACGCTCTCGCCGGCAAATCGGCCGTGACATGCGGCGAAATCGCACTTCATCCGCTGGTCTGCTACAGTTCTGATTATTCGCCGATGGGGGCGACTATCAAGGAAGCTTTCGAGGCAAAGCACCTGCAATATGATCCGGTCTGCTTGGTACCGTTCTGCACAAATGTTTGCGCAATGGTGCGCTCTTGCGGTGGCGTCGGCATAGTCGACGAGATCACCGCGCAAAGTTATGCCATGCAAGATCTGATCGCCAAGCCAATCACCGATATGCCTGACGTCTCGATTATTGCATTCCATCGACGCAACGAACCTTTGAGCGCGCCTGTGCAGGAGCTTCTGGCGCATTTTCAGGCGAAAGGTGCAAAAGGGAGACGATGATTGAGGCTGCGCGCAAAGCAGGTTCTGGCTGACCTCGGCACAGTGTCGGAATCTCGCATCGGGGAAATCATACGGTCCGCCGTTCAGCCATTCCGTATGGGGACTTAGAAACAATCACTATGTGCCAGGCTGCAGCCAGATAGGTGTACCTGGAACCACATATCGATTCTCAATGCCTCGGTTCGATCCCGGTCTCCATCAACAATCAGTCGGCAGTTTGGCAGCGCGAGACTATCGGCCTTTTGAAACCTCAAAGACAGCCAGTGGGTGAACCACCATTCTGAGTTCTCACCGCGCGAGGGCACGCGCACAGAAACCACCGCGCGAGGGCACGCGCACACAAACCGCCGCGCGAGGGCACGCGCAGAAACCAATGTCGGTCTCGAATGAGAGCGGCGATTTAGAATGCCGCCTGACAAGTCGAACACCACCGTCCTTTATTTGGTCAAAAGAGGAATGTTTTCGCGAAAGATCACCTCCATGCTCATGGCCATATGAGAGGTTCGAAGTCCGGCCATTGATGGCGCGGAGGCAAACTGTGCGAGGGCTTGGGTTATAAGAAGGTCCGGGTTCGAATTAATAACTGCATCCATGAGTCCTTCGATCAGAAAGCTGCGGGTGTCGGAGGTCAGACCATGACCGATAAACACAACACCGCTATCCTTTGATCGCTCGCGCAAAGCGCGTGCTATACCGTCTGAGGAGCCGCCGACATTGTAAATGCCAATGAGATCGGGGTTCTGGTCCAGAAGTGACAGTGTGTGGCGATAATTCTCGTTTCGATCGTCATGTCCTTCCCGCATGCCAACCACCCGAAGTCCGGCATAACTCTCTTCCAGCAAACCCAGGAAGCCGAGTTCGCGCTCGGAATGAGCGCGATAGGTGCGGCTGCCAGCAACCAGGGCGACGCTGCCATCACGCGGCCCGCAGAAACGTCCGAGCAGATATGCTGCGGTGCGACCGGCTGCATGATTGTCGAGACCGATATAAGTCTCACGCGCGGGATGCATGAGGTCGGAAACAATGGTTATCAAACGCGTTCCGGCTCTGTGCACCTCTTCGGCAGCTTCCCGCACCAGAGGATGGTCGATGGCCATGAACGCGATTCCATCGGCCCATTTGGCATGGTGGCGTAACGCTGTTGCCAAAGCCTGAGCATTGAAACTCTCGATAAAGAAACATCGAACCGGATTGGCGGCAGAGCGATCCGTTTCGGCGACGGCACGAACCTTTTCTCCGAGTAGCTTCAGATAGGGATTGCTGCCCATCGGCAGAAGAAAGGCGATATTCATCGGGCGCGGTCTCGAAAGCAGTTCGCGCTCGGCAGCCTCGATATAGCCAATCTCCACAGCAGCAGAAAGAACTCGGTCCACCGTCCGGGCCTTGACGCCGCTCCGGTGATTCAAGACGCGATCGACCGTGGCGAGAGATACATTCGCGACACGCGCCACATCTCGAAGGGATGGAGTTGAAATATTGGTTGAGGGCACCTCAAGAAACCTCATCAATTGCAATTTGACCTGAGGCTCTTCGTTCCGTAGCTTGAAGTCAAGAGGAGTGAGATCGACTAGTCTGATCAGTCAGAAGCGGACGATCTCAATGAAAGGATTCAAGGGAGGATCGCATGAACAAGAAGTCTCTCGAAGTTACCCGCCGCGGTGCCATGGGTCTTGGACTGGGCATGGGAGCAGCCCTTTTTGCGCCGAATATCGCGCGCGCTCAGTCTGTCACGCTTAGATACGGGCACAACAACGAGCCGGCCAGTGTGGCGGGTGCGCAAGCGGACTGGTTTGCTGAGGCCGTTGGTAAGCATTCAGGAGGGGACGTCAAAGTTGACGTTTTCCCGTCCTCGCAGCTTGGAAAATTGCAGGAGCTTGCGGAAGCCGTTTCGCTGGGCACGATTGCGTTTTCTCACAACACGGCAGGCGGCGTCGGGTCGCTTTATGAGCCTTTTGCGGCCTTGGACACCCCCTACCTGTACCGCGATATCGATCATCTGATGAAGGTGATGGACATCAATTCGCCGGTCATGAGCGAACTTAACGAGGGCTTGATTCAGGCGGCCAATGTGCGCGTGATCTATGCGCACTATTTTGGCCGTCGCCACCTGACCTGCAACAAGGAGGTCAAATCGCCTTCCGATCTTGCCGGCATGAAGGTTCGTGCGGTGCCGTTCCCGATCTATCAGGCTGCAGTCGAGGGTATGGGGGCGGCACCCGTTCCGGTTGACTGGTCAGAGGTGCCAACCGCACTCGCCACCGGCGTAGTCAATGGTCAAGAGAACCCGGTCAACGTCATTCTCAATGTCAAGCTCTATGAGGTGCAATCGCATCTGATGCTGACGGGCCATATGTCCAATGCTGAGGTTGTCATCATGAACGAAGACGCTTGGCAGGGTCTGACCGACACGCAAAAGGACGCCGTCGCAAAGGCGTCCCTGGAAATTCGTGAGCGTGCGACAAAGGCGATCGAGGACAACGAGGAAAAGGACACACGGGCCCTTGCCGAAAACGGAATGAAGATTATCGGCCCCGACGAAGGGCTGGATGTGGAGGCCTTCCGGGAGTCCGTAGGCAAGGTCGTCCAGCAGCGCTTTGGCGAGAAGTATGGCTCGCTTTACGAGAAGATCAAGGCGATCGCCTAAAGCTTATCTGGCCGGAGTTCACCTATGAAAGACATCGCCGCGCGTGTGCCCGGCGGCGCAGCCCTTGAGATCATTTCCAAGGTCTGTTCAACCGTCGGCGTCCTGTTGCTTGCGCTAATGAGTGTGCTGATCGTGACGCAGGTCGTCGGGCGCAACTTGTTTGACCTCGGTATGCCTTGGGCAGACGAGTTGTCCCGCTTTTGCGGGGTGGCGTTGGTCTTCCTTGGGGTGCCGTTGCTTGCACTTCGTGGCGTCCATGTTGCCGTCGACATGGTGCCGATAATGCTTCCACCCGCCGGGCGGCGTTTCTGTGAGCTCGTCGCGGAACTGATGTTCTTGAGCTTCGGGGCCATTTCGGTCTGGGCTATCTACAAATTCCTTTCGCGAGCCTGGAAATTCGCAACGCCAACATTGGGAATACCCAATTGGGTTTTTTACGCGCCGGCTGCAATCGCGATGTCGTTGCTCGTTGTTATCACCTTTTGCAGGCTCTTTGCCTTGCTGCGCGGCGAAAATCTGGCTCGCGATGAACCTGAGGCACCTTTGTCATGAGTTTTCTCCTCATCGCACTGTTCGTCGTAGCCTTGCTGGTTGGTGCACCGATTGCGGTGGCGCTTGGTTTGTCTTCTGCGATTACGATTATCGTTTACGGGTTGCCGGTCCACGTTTTGGCACAGCGTGGTATCAACGCGCTGGATTCCACCCCGCTGCTTGCCGTGCCGCTATTCATTCTGGCGGCAAGTCTGCTGAGCGCCATTGGCGTCACGCAGCACATCTTCGATCTCATTCGCATGCTGGTCGGTCGCATACGCGGAGCGTTTGCGCAGGTTTCAATTCTCGTCAGTCTGATTTTTTCGGGTGTTTCCGGCGCGGCTCTTGCCGACATCGGTGCTCTCGGCAAAATCCAGATCGATGAGATGGTTCGCCAGGGCTACAAGAAGAATTTCGCTGCCGGTCTTACAATCTCAGCGGCTACGATCGGTCCGATCTTTCCACCTTCGATTCCGATCATCATCTATGCCAGCGTCACGAATGTTTCCGCCGTTCAGTTGTTGATGGCGGGTATCGTGCCGGCGTTATTGATCACGATCTTCCTGATCATTCAGGTCGCCGTCATGGCGCGGCTTTATAATCTGCCGCGCGACACCGTGAAACCGACCGTTCGCGACGTTGCGAGCAAGGCAGTCATTTCATTCCCGGCATTGCTTGCCCCGATCATTCTGATTGGCGGGCTGCTCACCGGATTTTTCGGACCAACCGAAGTCGCGGGCGTAACGGTTGCTTATGCGCTCTTGATCGGGGCGTTTGTTTATCGCTCTCTGACGCTGAAGGCGATTTGGGACGGTCTGCGCGAGACCCTCGAGGCGACGGCGAGTATCTTGTTCATCGTTTCGACTGCAGCAGTCTTTGCGTGGGTGCTGACCCTTGACCAAGTGCCTGCAAAGGCTGGCGCATTGCTGCTCGGCCTTTCAGATAATCCGTTAATCCTCTTGTTGCTGGTCAACCTACTGTTGCTTGTCGTGGGGATGTTTCTGGAATCGATTGCGGCAATCCTGATCATCGCACCAATCGTTGCGCCTGCGTTGCACGCGGCGGGTGTCGATCCACTCCAGCTTGGCATCGTCTTTGTCCTGAACCTGATGATCGGTCTTTTGACCCCGCCTGTGGGGATGAGCCTCTACATGGTTTCCATCATCGCAAAAATGCCGGTTCATTCCGTTGTGAGGGGTGTGTTGCCATTCTTTGTGCCATTGCTTCTTTCGCTTCTGGCCGTGACCACCATACCAGCGCTGTCGACCTGGCTGCCATATCTGATCTCCCAATAGGACATATCCATGAGCAAGTTCCTCGGTCCAGTCCGTCAGCTTGGCTATGTTGTCGATGACATAGAAGCGGCGATGAAACACTGGTATGACGTGATGGGTGTGGGTCCATGGTATTACAACCCGCGCGTGCCGATCGAAGATTACCGTTATAACGGTCAGTCTTATGACGTTCACAACTCGGTCGCATTGGCCAATAGCGGCTATGTCCAGGTTGAGCTGATCCAGTGTCGGAATGATGCGCCTTCGATGTATCGCGATTTTCGGCAAGCGGGCCATCGCGGATTGCAACATCTGGCTTTCTGGACGCAGTCTTACGACGCCGACCTCGCCAGAATGGAAGAAGCTGGCTTTCAAGTGAAGATGAGCGGGAAAGTCGGCGAGAATGGACGGTTTTGCTATTTTGATCGCGAAGCCCATCCTGGAACGGTGATCGAACTGTCTGAAGTCATGGGCCCTAAGGGTCGCATGTTCGATCTGATACGGGAGGCTTCGGAAGGCTGGGACGGGGCAGACCCGGTGCGTCCATTTCCGGACCTGACGAGAATTTAAGCATGTCGGCAATCCGCGTTGAGGCATCCTATCTCATCGAAACGCCGCTTGATCCGCGCAAAGTTGCGGACATCATGGCTGGGGAACAGTCCAGCGGCACCTTCGTGCGCGTTGAAGGTGAGACCGACGAACTGCGGAAGCGGGCTGGGGCGGAAGTCCTTGCCGTGGAAGACCTTGAGCCGGCAACGTCCCCCAGTCTTTCCAGCGCCTATCTTGAACGCAAAGCAATCGGCGGTCCATGGCGGCGGGCAACCATTCGCATTGCTTTTCCTGTCGCAAACATAGGCGCCAATCTTCCCACACTCGCGGCAACGGTTTCCGGGAATCTTTACGACCTGGGTGAGGTGACCGGCCTGCGCCTGCTCGATATCGACATACCTCAGATCTATCGGGACCGTTTCCCCTATCCGGCAGCCGGCGTGGTAGGCACGCGCAAGGCCACCGGCGTTGAAGGAAGGCCCTTGTTCGGTACGATCATCAAACCGAATGTAGGCATGCGGGCAGGCGAGATCGCGGATCTGGTCGAGAGGCTGTGCACAGCCGGTATCGACTTCATTAAGGATGACGAAGTTTGCGCCGATCCCGACCACGCCCCGATCAGCGAGCGTGTTCCGGCCGTGATGGCAAAGGTCAGGGCGCATCAGGAAAGGACCGGTAAGCATGTCATGGTCGCTTTCAACATCACCGATGAAACTGACGCGATGCTGCGCCACGCTGAGCTGGTGCAAAAAGAAGGCGGCTCCTGTGTGATGGCGAGCGTCAACTGGTGTGGTCTTTCGGCGATGCAGACATTGCGCCGTTCTACGCCACTTGCTGTGCATGCTCACCGCAACGGATATGGGGCGCTGGCTCGTCATCCGGCATTGGGGATAGGGTTCGATGCCTACCAGGCACTCTATCGACTGGCGGGCGTAGACCATATGCATGTGCACGGCATTGGTGGAAAATTCTCCGATGCGCCCCAAGAGGTTGCAGACAGCGCGCGCCGCTGCCTTCGTCAACTTTCTTATGACGCGCAAACAAATATCGATGCAGTCATGCCAGCCTTTTCTTCAGGCCAATGGGCAGGCACCCTGGCAACGACCTCGCAAGCTGCTGGTTCGCCTGATTTCATGTTCATGGCCGGGGGCGGTATTCTGGCACATCCTGGCGGGCCGGAAGCCGGTGTCACCAGTCTTCATCAGGCGTGGGATGCGGTCTCTCTTAATATGCCGCTAGAAGACGCAGCCAACTTGCACCCCGAGCTTGCAGCGGCGCTTCGCTTTTTCGGGGGTTAATCGGTGCGGATCGTATTCATCGGAGATGATTTCACCGGTGCTTCGGATACTTTGGCAACTCTTTCAGAGCGGGGGCTTAAGGTCCGCTTGTTTCTCGATGTGCCACATCCCGACGAAACAAGGGGCTTGGACGCTGTAGGAATTGCCACCGACCTCCGATCTTTGGGACCGGGAGAGATCGCCACTCGTTTGATGGCGCTTTTGCCTGCCGTCCAGTCGTTGGCACCGCGCTTCATTCACTACAAAGTTTGCTCGACCTTTGATTCTGCGCCACATATCGGCAGCATAGGTGCGGCAGTGAGAACGCTTGAGCGGGTCTTGGCGCCGTCACGGACTTTTATCTTGGGCGGACAGCCAAGCTTGGGCAGATATTGTCTGTTTGGCACGCTCTTTGCACGCGCCCCGGACGGCGACATTTACAGGATCGACCGGCATCCCGTCATGAACCGGCATCCGGTAACTCCCATGGACGAGGCGGATCTGCGCATTCATCTTGCCAAACAAGGTCTTGAAGATGTCGGCCTGCTCGACCGTCCATCTTTGACGGCTCGTTCGCAAGATGGCCTGCTGTCCACATGCGGTCGAATTCTTGTTGACGCGATCGACCAGTCCGACATCGATCACTTTGGGAACCTGCTGTCCAGACTGGATGGCGGTGGCAAGCCCGATCTCATCGTCGGTGCGAGCAGCGTTGCCGAGGCCTTGATTTCCGATGGAACATCGCCCCGTGAGATGGGGGATGCAATCAGATGGCCAGATGGTCCCATTCTGGCCGTTGCGGGGAGCAGATCGGCAATGACCGCGCGGCAAGTCGATGCTGCGCAAAGCTATCAGAGAGTGCCGGTCCAGCCTGAAGACCTGGCTGTTCCGGACCAGATTGCAAACCGCTGCGCCCACATTTTGGGCAAGAAACGGAATGTGATGGTTCATCTGCAACCGGATGTAGATTATGCCCGCACGCCAAATGAATTATCCGGCTGTCTGGCCAGATTAACAAAGACGATCTTGTCGCAACATTGTGCGGTAGGGCTTGCCGTGGCAGGTGGGGATACGTCCAGCACGCTCGTGAGTGAACTGGGATTTCGGAGTCTGTCCTTTATTGAAAGGGCCGGTGCCGGCGTCGCTGTCTGCCTGGGCCACGCAGCGGACGGCCCGCTCGATGGTACCATTCTGCTACTCAAGGGCGGACAGGTCGGCGATGTTGATTTATTCGAGCGCTTCGCAAACCGATTTGCTCATTAAACCGGCTCTTGCTATCGTGAACGATGTAAGTTAAACGTTTAGCAGTTAAACGTTTAACTGGATCGATTGATGGTGAACGGCAAGAGGGTGACGATCAAGGACGTAGCGGCGCGGGCCGGCGTTTCGATCGCCACTGTCTCGAA
Organism: Pseudomonadota bacterium; assembly: GCA_023422735.1. Taxonomy (GTDB): domain Bacteria; phylum Pseudomonadota; class Alphaproteobacteria; order Rhizobiales; family Rhizobiaceae; genus Tianweitania. The sequence continues at coordinate 1,442 of JAFAGL010000020.1, read as the reverse complement.
TGTCTTTAACGGTAAGAAGCCGGTAAATGACGACCTGAAGACACGCGTCCAGAAGGCGGCGAAGGATTTATCCTATCAAATTGACCGCGCAGCCTCGCAACTGCGCTCCGGACAGGCCAGGGTGGTCGGCGTCCTCGTTCCTGATCTGGATGACGTCTTTTTCACCTCTCTGGTATCCAGGCTGGAAGTTCTTGCGATGGATGACGGCTACGATGTGATCGTGGCAAGTTCACGCGACGATATCGATCTTGAACAATCGCGTTTGCGCACCCTGCTTGGCTGGCGGCCCTCGGGCCTGATCGCCGTGCCGTGTTCGGATCAGGTTCCAGCACTCCTAAAGAAAGAAGTAGCTGGGCTTCCCATCGTATTTGCTGACCGTGTTTCTCCAGACGGTTCGATTGTCGATAGTGTTGCGATCGATAATGCTGAGGCCGGGGAGATTGCCGCGAGATATCTACTGGATTTGCGGCATGATCGCATCATGCTCGCAGCTTCGAATCTGGCAATATCGCCGATCCGCGAGCGCGTGCGCGGTGCATCGGAGCTGATCGCGAGATTGGGCGGCGAACCGCCCGTGGTGATCGAGCTTGGATCAAATGCAGTGCAGGGAGGTGAAATCCTCTCCGACTGGCTGCTGTCCAATCATTGTCCGTCTGCGGTTATCGCGTTGACCAACGTGACGACGTTGAGCACGCTCGCCGCTTTTGCACGGCATCGCATTGATGTTCCAGATCATGTCTCTCTCATCGGCTTCGATGATTACCCATGGATGAGTGCGCGCAAAACGCCGCTTACCGCAATCCGTCAACCCATCGAGGAAATGGCGCGGCTGATCTGGGCGCGGCTCACAGCGCGAATGGCTGGTGATGCGTCAGAGGCTGGCCATTCCGTTTTGAAGACCAGTCTTGAACTGCGCGATTCCGTGATCTCAAGACCCGGCAAGACGATGCCTAACAGCGAAGTGGGGAGCGAACCACCGGTTGAGAAAGTTGCTGCTTTCATGCGGCGCGCCATTCATTGAGGAGCGGGTAAGGCCCGTCAAGAAATAAGCCCCGTCAAGAAAAAAGCAGTCCAAAGGTCGGGAGGACCTATGCGATCCAAGCGTATCGCTTCATTCATTCCATTGCTTGCCCCGGTTCACATCTTGATCCTGAGCATGATCGTTCTGCCGTCGTTTTACGTGATCTGGCTAAGTCTCAGTGCGTCGAGCTTCGGACAGGCTCCCACCTTTGTTGGTCTTCAGAATTACGTAGATACGCTGTCGGATCCCGCTTTCCGCAGCGCGCTCTGGAATACTGCCATTCTCGTTGTGGTAGCTGTTCACGTGGAATTGGCGATCGGGCTTGGAATGGCGTTGCTCTTTGCAAACGGTCTGCCGTTTCGCCGCGTTCTTCTCGTCGCCGTTCTGGCGCCCTATGCAGTGAGCGAAGTGATCGCTGTTG
>JAFAGL010000233.1 GCA_023422735.1 Pseudomonadota bacterium | reverse complement strand
GAGCATTTCTGCTCCCGCCATAGCGCAAAGATCGCCATCGCCTGAAGCATCAACGAAGGCACTCGCCGTCAGAAGTTGGCGACCACCCTTGTTACGCACGACCAAGCCGGAAATTTTACCGCCTGTTTGGACCACTTCTTCCGCGAAAGTCTGCAGCAAGACGGTCACGCCCGCATCGAAGACAACGCGCGGAATCGCGATCTTCATAATCTCGGGATCGTAGGCAATATACTGGATCAGGCGCCAGTCATTCAGCTTCGCCACGAAGCCGCCCATGTCCCTGCAAGCCTGAAGGAGGTCATTCAAGACTCCTCCAACTGTGTCTTCGCCACGACCGTTGATCGCTCCATCTACAGTCATTCCCGTGAGCAATTCACCGCCCAGCATCGGCCCGGCTTCCACCAAAGCGGTGCGCGCGCCATTCCTGGCAGCCGCGATCGCAGCGGCAATGCCGGCACTGCCTCCCCCAAGCACGATTACGTCGTAATGCTGAACTTTCACGGTCGATCTCCCTGTCCGATTTCAAAAGCGTTATTGCAATATTGGATCCATGATGCAATAAGCATCTCGAAATCTGCTTGGGAGGAGCGCGATGAAGTGGGGCAAACTTTCGCTTGCCGGCGCAGCATTGGAGAAAGCGAATGAGCACTGGGCAGAGGTTGATAATCCGTCCACTGGCGAGATCGTCGGCCATGTCAAAATGTGCGCCACTGAAGATACGTTGAGTGCTGTTTCAGCCGCTCACAACGCGTTCGCAAACTGGTCTGCCGAGCCAAATCTGAAGCGCGGCGCGATCCTTCGCCGGGTATCCGAATTATTGCTGGATCACATCGACGATCTATCGTCGCTGCTGACTGCCGAGCAAGGCAAGCCTTTGGCGGAATCCCGGGCTGAAGTCGCGTCCGCGGCAAGTTATTTCGACTTCTTCGCGGAAGAAGCGCGGCGCATAAATGGAGAGCTCATCGCCTCTCCGAGAGCGGACAGCCGCATCATGGTCACGCATAAGCCTATCGGCGTGGTTGCGGCGATCACGCCTTGGAATTTTCCTGTTTCCATGGTGGCGCGAAAATTGGCACCCGCACTTGCTGCAGGTTGCACGATCGTGTTGAAACCCGCGCCCCAGACACCTTTGAGCGCACTGGCCATAGCGGCCTTATGCGCGAAGGCAGGTCTGCCGGAAGGCGTGTTACAGGTCGTCACGGGAGAAGCAGCTGCCATCGGAAAAGCGCTGACAAATGATCCGCGCGTGGCATTTCTGAGCTTTACCGGATCGACCGCAACTGGACGGCTCCTTTATGAACAATGCGCGGGCACCATTAAGAAGCTCGGTCTAGAACTCGGAGGGCATGCGCCCTTCATCGTTTTGCCGGATGCAGATGTCGAGAAAGCTGCTGCGCTGGCAGTAGCCGCTAAGTTCCGCAATGCGGGCCAAACCTGCGTTTGTCCCAACCGTTTCTTCGTTCATGAAGACGTGTATGATGAATTCGTGGCCTGTTTCCTCCGTCATGTGGGTGAACTTGTGCCCGGAGATGGTCGCGACCCTGTTAGCACACTGGCGCCATTGATTGACGAGGCAGCACTTACCAAGGTCGAGCGGCATGTTGGCAACGCTGTTGCCAAAGGCGCAACGCTCTTATGCGGCGGAAAGCGTTCCGACATTGGGCGCACATGGTTCGAAGCGACCGTTTTGGAAAATGTCGGCCCGGACATGCTGATTTCATGTGAAGAAACTTTCGGCCCAGTCGCCGCTTTGTCGCGCTTTACAGAGCTTGCCGATGTAAAATCGCAAGTGAACGGGACCCAGTATGGGCTCGCCGGCTATGTTTTCGGACGCGATATCTCAACGCTTCTAAAGACCGCCGAAACGCTCGATCTCGGCATGGTTGGCATAAATGCGATCCATCTCGGATTGGAAATGGCACCGATCGGCGGTGTCAAGCAATCAGGATTGGGTCGCGAAGGAGGTCATGCTGGCATCCTTGACTATTGCGAACAGCAATATCTCCTCATCGGCGTTTAAGCGTACTTCCCACTTGTCCGCCGCAGAACAATGAACTGGAAATGACATGCATAGTCGGCCCCGCCTGACAACCTGGCTTTACCTGTCACCGCTTCACTTTTTGCTGCTGGCAATGCTGACAGTGCCATCACTTTACGTCTTCTGGCTGAGTCTTAATCAATCAAGCTACGGCACAGGGCTGACCTGGGTAGGCTGGCACAATTATCGGGCCGTCTTCGATGACGCCTATTTCTGGCGGGCCGCTCTCAATACGTTCTTGGTCGTCAATGGCGTCGTCTATGTAGAGCTTGTTATCGGTCTTGCGCTGGCAGCATTGTTTGTGGGCGGCGTTCCCTTTCGTGGACTATTGTTTGCCTGCATCCTCATGCCCTACGCCATCTCGGAGGTCGTCGCCGTCCTTGTCTGGAAGATGATGATGGACCCCAATATTGGTGCTATCGCGCGGACAATCGAGGAATTGGGCCTTGGTCGCGTTAACTGGAGTGCGTCGCCGACGACCGGGCTCGTCCTGGTCGGCATCATCAACATCTGGACGCATCTGCCCTTCACATTCCTGATGGTCTATGCGGGTCTGCTTGCAATCGATGGCTCGCTTTATGAAGCCGCACGCATCGATGGTGCCTCACGGTGGCAGCGCTTTCTCCGCATCACGCTGCCGCTCCTCATTCCCACTCTGTTGATCACCTTGATCTTCCGGCTGATCTTCGCCTTCCGCATGTTCTCCGAAGTGTGGCTGTTGACCAAGGGAGGGCCGGCACGCCTGTCGGAAGTTCTGGCAGTTTACCTCTACCAGCATGGTTTCAGATATGGCGACTTCGGCATGGCGGCCGCAACCGGTTGGTTGATGGTCCTGGGCTCGCTGATTCTGGCTTCCGTCTTTCTGGTTGCAATGCAGCGCAGCATGAAGGGAGCTCATTGATGAATGACACTTTCTCTCCCCTGGAGCGTCTCGCACGAAGCCTCTTTCTGGGATTCATTCTGATCTGGTCGGTTGCGCCAATTCTTTTCATCATCTCGTCGTCGTTCAAGCGGCAGGTCGACATCTTCGTTTATCCGCCCAAAGTGATTTTCACGCCTACACTCGACAATTATTTCAAGCTTACGAGCCAGTGGCATGACTTTTTCACCTCGATGGGCAACAGTCTCATCGTGGCCGTGGGCGCGACGGTCCTTGCTGGAATCGTCAGTTTCTTTGGGGGATATGCTTACTCGCGTTATCGCAGTCGCATTACCGCGTGGAGCGCAGTGTACATGATCGCGGTTCGCGTTCTGCCTCCGATCGTCATTACACTCCCATTATTCCCGGCAGCGGATCGCCTGGGGCTCGGTGACACACACCTGTTGCTGATCCTGCTTTATGCGACCTTCTGGGTCTCGCTCAACACGATGATCATGAAGAACTTCTTCGATCAGATTCCCTATGAGCTCGACGAAGCGGCGTATGTTGATGGCGCCTCGGAGTGGCAACTGGTTTCCAAAATCCTCGCCCGCTTGACGCTTCAAGGGATGGCAGCGGGTTCGATCTTCGTATTCGTCTTTTCCTGGAACGAATATCTCTTCGCCATGATCTTCACGACCAATCACGCCAAGACCGCACCGCTGATCCTCAGCGAACTGATGGGGGCGGTCGATGGTACTGAATGGGGCGTGCTTTTTGCTGGCGTCACCGTCCAGCTTTTGCCGGTGGTCTTGCTGGTAACGCTCGCGCGTCGCTACCCTGTTGCAGGTCTGACCGCCGGCGCAGTGAAAGGTTGAGGCATCGGTATCCGCTATGGGACATGTCAGCGAAATCGAGACTTATGACTATATCGTGGTCGGCGGCGGTTCTGCAGGCTGCGTGCTCGCTGCTCGACTCAGCGAGGACCAGAACGTTTCAGTCCTTCTGATCGAGGCAGGACCGGCGGATCGAAACCCTTGGCTGCATGTTCCATCCGGCTTTTTCAAGACTATCAACAATCCTCGCTATGACTGGCGATATGAAACCGAACCGGAAGCCGAACTCAACAATCGGCGCATTGCCTGGCCTCGCGGCCGGGTTCTGGGCGGATCGAGCGCCATAAACGGGCTTATCTATATTCGCGGTCAGGCCGACGACTTCAACGATTGGGCGCAGCATGGCAACTCCGGATGGAGCTGGGCAGATGTTCTGCCCACATTCCGATCGGTCGAAGCCCAGCAACGAGGCGAAAACGAGTTTCATGGCACTCAGGGCGGGCTTGGTGTCGAAGATCCCGTGGTTGAGCTCGAACTGGTTTCGCGGTTCGTCGAAGCCGGAGTTCAGGCTGGGCTTCCGCTCAACCCTGACTTCAACGGTGTAACGCAGGAAGGCGTGGGCCGTTTTCAGCTTACAACGCGCAAAGGACGGCGCTCCTCCAGTGCGCGCGCTTTTCTGGCCCCAGCCAAACGCCGGTCGAACCTTCGGATCATGACCGAAGTTACAGTGGATAGCTTGGTTATCCAGGGTAAGCGGGTTGAAGGACTCAACTGTCGGAGGGGGACCGAGAAATTCGAGCTGCGGGCTCGGCGGGAAATTGTTCTGACTGCAGGAGCGATCGGTTCCGCGCAGATACTTCAACTATCGGGCATCGGCGATCCATCCCGTCTGGCTGCAGCAGGTGTCAAACCCGTGCATGCACTTGTGGGTGTCGGACACCACCTCCAGGATCACTTGCAATCGCGATTAATGCTTAGGCTCAACACGCCGATCAGTCTCAACAGTTTGACGCGTGGAACTTGGCGAAAGATGCTCATCGCCATCGACTACCTTATTCATCGCCAAGGCGTGCTTAGCTTTGGCGCCTCGCTCGCCGGTGGCTTTGCTCGCACACCGCTCGCCTCCGATCGGCCAGACATCCAGTTTCATTTTCAACCTCTCAGCCTCGACAGCTATGACGGCGGTCTTCATCCCTTCCCGGGTGCGACCATCTCGGCCTGTCAACTCCGACCTGAAAGCGAGGGGACGATAATGATCACTTCGCCCGATCCGTCTGTTTCACCGGAAATTCGCGCGAACTATCTCGCTACCGAGCGCGACCGGCAAACCATGATCGAGGGCTTCCGATTTGCGCGGCGTATTGCAGCCGCGCCCGCGCTGGCTGAATTTGTGGCCGGCGAGCACAAACCAGGCCATGAGGTCGAGAGCGACGATGAAATTCTCGACTATATTCGCGCCTCAGCAAGCTCGATCTATCACCCCAGTAGCACCTGTCGGATGGGTCCCTCTCCCGAGTATGGCGATGTTGTCGATGCACGTCTCAAGGTCCACGGGCTCGCTGGATTACGTGTTGCCGACTGCTCGATCATGCCGCGCTTGATCTCAGGCAACACCAATGCGGCCGCCATTATGATCGGAGCAAGAGCAGCCGAAATCATCCGCGCGGAAGAAGCAAATGCCACGGCAACATCAATTGCAGTTAAAGGCGAAACGGAGAAGACCCTATGACCGAGGTCACGCTTTCGAATATCAAAAAACGTTTTGGCTCGGTCGAGATCATCCACGGTCTCGAGCTGGAGATCGAAGATGGCGAATTTGTCGTTCTTGTCGGACCATCCGGCTGTGGCAAGTCGACCCTGCTAAGAATGCTCGCAGGCCTGGAGTCCATTGACGAGGGTGAGTTGAAGATCGCTGGACGGCGTGTCAACGAGCTTTCACCTCG
>JAFAGL010000160.1 GCA_023422735.1 Pseudomonadota bacterium | reverse complement strand
CATCGCCTGCTATACTTTGGCCGATGGGAATGGCGTGCGCGCTGCGGTCTCGCCCTTCTCCTACGCTGCTTGGCTGTTTGTAACCGATGCGGTTATTTCACAAATCGTCGCGCTTCTGCGCCGGGGTCCAGGAGTTTTTCCAACAATGGTACGCGCGTGGAAAACAGGTTTGGGTATAGGCGCACTATCTGCCGTCTCTTACGGCATTGCAATGTGGGCTATGTCCTCGGCGCCGATTGGCGCTGTGGCTGCCTTGCGCGAAACGTCGATTCTGTTCGCGATGGCGATCTCTACTCTGATTTTGAAGGAACGCCTGGGTATCTGGCGCGCCGGTGCCGGATTGTTGATCGTTTCAGGCGTAATTGCACTGCGTTTGGCATAGTGAGCCACTGATACTCCTCGACCAAACCGCTTATATGCGGATTGGATTTAAAGTTACTCGAGGAGAATTTTGCAAGTGTTCGGTGCGCGTAGGTTACGTTGGACTACTTTGTTCATGGGTGTGTTGATGGCGTTTTCGATCTCTGCGGTCGATTACGCCGAGGCGCGGCGGGGCGGGAGCTTCGGGAGCAGGGGCACGCGAACATTCCAGTCCGCCCCTCCCACGCGCACCGCACCTCAACAAACGGCGCCGGTCCAGCGTTCCATGACGCCGGGAAGCGCTCAATCCAATCCGTCTGCGCGACAGAACCCGAATAATGCTCAATCTCGCCCCGGTTTCATGAACAATTTGGGTGGCGCCTTGATGCGCGGACTACTCATTGGCGGACTGTTTGGTTTGTTGATGGGACATGGCTTCGGCGGTCTTGCTGGCATGTTCGGCTTTCTGCTTCAGGCTTTTCTGATCGGCGGCTTGATCTGGTTCGCGTTGCGCATGTTCCGTTCCAGACAATCCACCCAAGCCGCCCTTGCTAGCGCTGGCCAATCGCAGGCGAAGGGTGGCTCACACTGGCAGATGCGTGAGAACGCTACGAAAGACACTCCCACTAGCCGCGCATTTGCTATCCCTTCGATCGGTTCAAGTGGTGGCGGTAATGCGCCGGCTGCTGTCCAAAGCCGCGAAATTGAACTCGAGCCAGCTGACCTCGACGTATTTGAGACGCGCTTGGGTGAAATACAGGATGCTTTCTCGCGGGAGGATCATGCTACCTTGCGCAGGCTGATCACTCCCGAAATGGTGTCTTATCTTTCTGAAGAGCTTGGGCAAAATGCGCAGGATGGCGTGAGAAACGTCATTTCCGATGTGAAGCTCTTGCAGGCAGATATCGCGGAAGCCTGGCGCGAGGGGAGGCATGACTATGCCACCGCAGCCTTGCGGTTTGAATCGCGCGACTATCTGGTTGATCGTATAACAGGGGATAATGCGTCGGGGATCCCCGATGTCACAGAGACCGTTGAGTTATGGACATTTGTCCGCGAAGGTGACGGTGGTTGGAAGCTTTCTGCGATCCAGGCAGCTTGATCGCCTATGACCTCGAAGTGCGATGAAAGAACTGGGCAATTCGAATTTTGCGCTCTCTTTTAAAGCTCTAGGACGTGGCTTGAGGGTGCAGTTTCTTCAGGTATGCTGAAGGATCTGTTCTCTCTTCCAGATGTTCAATGAAACTCTCTCTCTCTCTCATTTTACTTTTGTTTCTGGTCGGTTGTTCGCAAACGAGCTTGAACGATTATTCGTCGAGAGAGATGCAGACCTACGGGTATGCATTTGCGCCCCCTGGCTTCTATGTGTTCTGCGAACGAGAACCACGCTTGTGTTCGACGGATGGAAGTGAAGCGGTTGTGACGCTGACGTCCAAACGACGTGCGCAGCTTGAAGAAATCAACCGCTCCGTCAATCGCAACTTCGAGCAACGAGACGACGAGCCCGGAATTGTCGGCGATATCTGGGAACTGCCTCGCAGTGGTGAAGGTGACTGCGAGGACCTGGCGATACAGAAAAAGGCGAATTTGCTGAAACTCGGATGGCCGGCTTCCGCCTTGCTGCTTACCGTGGCCACCAATCAGGGAGTTGGCCATGCAGTTCTAACAGTCCGGACCAACGAGGGCGATTTGATCCTCGATAACAATACCGATGCGGTCAAACTCTGGCGTCAGACCGGATACAACTATTACGCTCGTCAAAAATTGAATGCGGACGGCGGCACACAATGGGTGCGGATTTCTGATCAGTCGAATGATGTCAAAATCGACGTGACTGGAGAAAAAACCTAATAGGCGATCGCATTCCGAGATTGGTTATGCGCAATTCCCGTTGAACTGGATGCGTAAACGGACTCCATGTCTAGGCCACTCTTACGAGCATGCCCCGGATTGGAACACTTGGCTACTGGATTGTTGTCGCTAATCTTCTTCCCGGCTTCTGCGGCCCGCCGTCCCGTGCAACGGTGCGCGAGATAGCTTCGAACGAGTTTTCTATTTTGTAGCTTTGGCGCCTAATCCCACCGCCTACGGACGGAATTCTGGCGGTGAAATCTCGCTTTGCACTCCGCGCCGATCTCTCCTGAAAGCTGCGCAGCATCCGGTTCCGATAGCGGGAGCACTGGCAAGTGTCGCACATTGTTCAATTGCTTCGGGTTGACCTGCAAATAAATGTGGCCATATAAAGAAGCAATCTCGCCGGTCTGCATGGCCGTGAACGCAATCCAAGATGAATATGATGCGCTTTCTGAAGCGCGGTTTAATGCCGTGCTCGATTGTGTATGTTTTTGCTGTTGTTAATGCTTGTTGACAGCTCATCTATTGTAACTTGAAATTTTTATGAAGCCAAAAATTATCGGAAATAATCTATACAAGATCTTTGGTGATAGCCCGGATGAAGCTCTAGCTCTTTTGCGAGCCGGTAAGAGCAAGGATCAGATATTTGAGGCAACGGGCCAAACCGTCGGTGTTCAGGACGTCGATTTCCAAGTTGCCGAAGGCGAAATTTTTGTCGTGATGGGCCTGTCCGGCTCCGGCAAATCCACACTCGTTCGTATGATAAATGGGTTGATCAGGCCGAGCGCCGGCGAAATGCTGATCGACGGCATCGATGTTGCATCCTGTTCACGCGAGCAGCTACGGCGCATCCGGCGCGAAAAAGTGGCGATGGTTTTTCAGCACTTCGCTTTGTTCCCGCACAAGACTGTAGCTGAGAATGTCGCCTTCGGGTTGAAAATTCGGGGGGTCAAACTGGATGAACGCCGGGAGCGCGCACAGGTTGCTCTCGAACAGGTCGGTCTCGGCGCGAGAGGTGATAGTTTGCCTGGTGAATTGTCCGGCGGAATGCAACAGCGGGTCGGCTTGGCACGCGGCCTTGCTTCGGAGCCGGATATTCTGCTCATGGACGAGCCGTTCAGCGCCCTGGACCCATTGATCCGCAATGACATGCAACAAGAATTGCTGGAACTGCAGCGTTCCTTGAAGAAAACGATCGTTTTCATCACTCACGACCTGAACGAGGCGCTTATTCTCGGCAATACGATTGCTATCATGCGCAATGGCGCGATGGTTCAAACAGGAACCGCCGAGGATATTGTCGCCAACCCGGCGGATGACTACGTGACTGCTTTCACGAAGGATGTCGATCGCTCGTTGGTATTCACGGCACAAACGATCGCGGATTCTGCCCAGCCACTCGATCTCAACAAGACCAACCCCCCGGAAGCGCTTGCTCACATGGAGACACTTGGCGTGGATGCGGTGCATGTCGTTAACAATGGCAAGCTGGCAGGTATCGTCACCTATCGCGCGGCGAATACTGCGGCACGTGGCGGCGTGACTTTGCAGGAAATTGTAGAAGCTGACATGCCGGTTGCTTCGGCAGAAACGAAGCTGGTGGATCTCTATCCGCTGGCGGAAAAGGGGCTACCAATCGCTTTGACCGATGAGAATGACAAGCTGGATGGCGTGGTCGCGCCAGAAGCGGTTTTCGCACAACTGAATAGCGGGAAACAGTAATCATGCTGAGCCCATCCGATTTCGTAGCGATCCCATTCGATGATTGGATCAATTCGCTGGTACGAGACTGGCTCGTACCGAATTTCCGCCCATTCTTTCGTTCGCTGCAATGGCCCGTTACGCAGGTTCTTAAAAACCTCACAAGCCTCTTGAATGGCACGCCGATGCCGGTTTTCACGGTTATTCTTTCGTTGATTGCCTGGCGCACGGCTGGCAAAGGTATCGCAATCTTTTCGCTGATAGCTTTGTGTTTCATCGATGCGATCGGCTTATGGTCGGAAACCATGACGACGCTGGCGATGGTCGTCACCGCTGTCTTGTTCTGTGTCATCATCGGCATTCCGCTTGGCGTTCTGGCCTCGCGCAGCAACCTTTTCAGGGCTGTGCTCCGTCCGGTTCTCGATATCATGCAGACGATCCCGTCTTTCGTATATCTGGTTCCGATTGTGATGCTGTTCGGCGTCGGGATGGCGCCTGGAATTATCGCAACAATCATTTTTGCGCTGCCGCCCATTATCCGCTTGACGGATCTCGGTATCCGCGACGTTCGTCATGATTTGACGGAAGCCGCGATATCGTTTGGCGCGACGCCGTGGCAAATGTTGACGGAAGTCCAGTTCCCGCTGGCGCTGCGTACGATCATGGCGGGTCTGAATCAGACACTGATGTTGGCTCTTTCCATGGTGGTTATCACCGCGATGATCGGTGCGGGGGGATTGGGGCTTACGGTGTTCACCGGGCTTGGTCGGCTCGACGTTGGTGGTGCGACTGCTGGCGGTATCGGAATCGTTTTGCTGGCAATTATTCTCGATCGCATCAGCCAGGCGCTCAGCGAAAAAAGGTCGGTTCAATCGCCCACCCTGCTCCAGACAATGCGCTCCATCTTCACCCAACGGCGCACTGCGCCGGTGGCTGAGACCAAACAGGCGAGCTGAAAGGTTTTCCTAGGTCTGCTCCCGCGAGTTTACGCGGATTCCCATGCTTCGCCGATGATGGCGAAGCGTAAGAAAACAAGGAGAGTTTCATGATAAAGTCCAACCTGCCGCGCGTATTGGCACTCGCTCTGGGTGCAAGCACGATGCTTGCCGCCCCGGCAGCCCTTCACGCGCAGGATGGCGAACCCGGCGCGGGCACCACTGTGCGTATGGCGCAGGCAACTTGGGATACCGGCTGGTTCCACGCCGAAATCTATAAGCAGTTGTTAGAGAAGCTCGGCTATACGATTGAAGGGCCGACTACTCTTGACAATCCACCCTTCTACCAAGCTGTGGCTCAAGGTGATCTTGATCTGTGGGTGAACGGTTGGTTCCCGCTGCATAATTCCTATGAGAGCACCTATTCTCAGGGCGCGGAACTGGTCGGAACCGTGGCGGCGGGCGGGGCGCTCGAAGGCTATCTCGTCGACAAGGCCTCGGTGGAAAAATACGACATCAAGACGCTGGATGACTTCAAGCGTGATGAGGTGAAGGAAGCTTTCGACCGCGATGGCGACGGGAAGGCTGATCTCGTTGCGTGCCCTCCGGGCTGGGGTTGCGAAATGACGATTGAGCATCACCTTGACGCTTATGAACTTCGCGACCACGTGGATCCGATCAAGGCGAGCTACTCAGCTTCCATGGCAGATGCTGTGGCGGCTCACGAGGGTGGTCAGCCCATCCTGTTCTACACGTGGACGCCAAACTGGACCGTAAATGCGTTGAAACCCGGCGAAGATGTGATGTGGATCGAGGTTCCCGAGGTCAATTTGCCAGAAGCGCAGAAGGACCTTGAAGATGCTGCGACGCTTCCTGGAGTTGCAGGGTGTGTAGAAGATCCCTGCCGCCTTGGCTTTCCGGCGAACGATATTCGCCCGGTTGCAAACTCGGAATTCCTGAAGGAAAATCCGTCGGCAAAAGCCCTGCTTGAAGAAGTATCGATTCCGATCGAAGACATCTTTGCGCAGAACGCCAAGATGAATGAAGGCGAGGGCAGCGCCGAAGACGTCAAGCGTCACGCGAGTGAGTGGATTGAAGCTCACAGCGAAGATGTTGATGGCTGGCTCGAAAAGGCGCGCAGCGCAAGCGCAGAATAAGCTCTCATGCTTTCAAACCCGGCGGCGCTTTACATGGCGCCGCCGGGTTTTTGTCCTTTAAACGTAAGCCGGTCATTGCGCCGCAGGATTCCAAGATGATGACGAATAATGATGACCATGACGCCATCGACGACACCCTTGGCGGACGTATCTCCTTGGCGCGCGACGCTGCCGGGCTGACCGTCGCTGAAGCCGCTGACCATTTGGGCGTAATGCCACAAAGCTGGAACGCGTGGGAATGCGATGGCAGTTTGCCGCGTGCCAATCGCGTCACGATGATGGCTGGTATTCTGGGGGTAAGTCCCTCCTGGCTCTTGTCGGGCATCGGTCAAGGGCCTGTCGAACCAGGGTGTTCGGACGATAAAACCGTCCTGCTTGAAGACTTCCAGAAAACTTCACGAGAGATCGCGGTTCTCAATCAGCGCATGCAAGAAATCGTAGCCAAGCTATCCAACGGCACGACACATTCTGAA
>JAFAGL010000150.1 GCA_023422735.1 Pseudomonadota bacterium | reverse complement strand
CTCTACGCGTGTCGCGAGCAGAAGATCTGGAAATCAAGAAAGAAATTGCCCGGTGATCGCTCACCGGGCATTTAATATCAGGCAGAAACCTTCGAAAGCGCTGCGGCGAAATCTTCCAGCAGGTCGTCGGTGTCTTCGATGCCGCAGGAAAGGCGCAGGGTGCCGCCGGAAATGCCGAGTTCAGCGCGGGCCTCATCCGTCAGGTTCTTATGCGTGGTGGTCGCCGGGTGTGTAATCAGGCTCTTTGCATCGCCCAGATTGTTGGAGATCAGTACGACGTCGAGCGCGTTGGAAAGGCCGAATGCAGCCTGCTTGCCGCCCTTCAGCTCGATGCAAAGCAGCGTTGAGCCGCCCTTCATCTGGCGCGCGATGATATCTGCCTGCGGGTGGTCCTTGCGGCCCGGATAGATGACCTTGGCGACTTTCGGATGGTCGGCAAGGAAGTCTGCCAGTCTTGATGCGCTTTCGGTTTGCTGGCGCACGCGCAATGGCAGCGTTTCAAGCCCCTTCAAAAGGGTCCACGCGTTGAAGGGCGAAAGGCTCGGGCCGGTATGGCGGAAATAATCATGCAGATATTCATCGATCCAGTCCTTGTCGGAAAGGATCACGCCGCCAAGGCAGCGGCCCTGTCCGTCAATATGCTTGGTCGCGGAATAAACGACGACATGCGCGCCCAGTTCGAGCGGCTTCTGCTGCAATGGCGTGGCAAAGACATTGTCGACCACGACGCGTACGCCATTCGCATTGGCGATGCTGGCAACGCCGGCAATATCGACAACTTCGAGCGTCGGATTGGTCGGGCTTTCAAGGAAGAACAGCTTGGTGTTCGGGCGCACCGCCTTTTCCCAGGCGGTAAGGTCGCGGCCGTCGATCAGCGTTGTCTCGATGCCATATTGGGGCATCAGGGTTTCGACGATCCAGCGACACGAGCCGAACAATGCACGGGCAGCAACCACATGGTCGCCCGCCTTTACCGAACACAGAAGGGCAGCGGAAACCGCAGCCATGCCCGAAGCGGTTGCGCGGGCATCTTCCGCGCCTTCAAGCGCGCACATGCGCTTTTCGAAAATGTCATTCGTCGGGTTTGCATATCGCGAATAAACGAAGCCCGGATTTTCACCCTTGAAGCGCGCTTCGGCCTGTTCGGCGCTTTCATAGGTGAAGCCCTGCGTGAGATAGATGGCCTCGGAGGTTTCACCAAAGCCCGAACGCTGCGTGCCACCATGCACGAGGGTCGTCGCTGGTTTCCAGTCGCGCTTAATATCATTCACCATAGTCGTTTCCAGACACAAAAAAACCGGCTGCCAAGTCGCAACCGGTCCAAAGGGCTTTGGCCTTTCGGTCCTTTAGCGACTTGTTTAACGTGGCTGCAAGCCGACCGGCCAAATCACCACGGGATAAGATCCTTTAAACCCGCGGCAATGCTTGCGTCAATCGCAGCCTTTGCCCATGCTCGCGCGCAATCCGCGAATGGCGCGTAGGAGTTCTTCAAGGTTGCGTACTGGCATTCTTCCCGATCGAGAAATCGCGGCGCTGTTTGAAAGCGGTGCACTGACGAGCGGTCGTGCGCTCGATAATGACCAGATTCAGCCGGCGAGCCTCGATCTGCGGCTGGGCGCAAAGGCCTATCGTGTTCGCGCAAGTTTCCTTCCCGGCCCTTCCAGCACGGTTGAAGCCAAGCTTGATCGCCTGAAACTGCATGAAATCGATCTTTCGGCCGGCGCGGTTCTTGAAACCGGCTGCGTTTATATCGTGCCGCTTCTTGAAACGCTGGCATTGCCGAGCGAGGTTGCCGCTTCCGCCAACCCGAAAAGCTCGACCGGCCGTCTCGATATCTTCACGCGGGTGATGACGGACCACGGGCAGGAATTCGATAAGATCCCGGCAGGCTACAAAGGCCCGCTCTATCTCGAAGTTTCGCCGCGCACTTTTCCGATTGTCGTGCGTACCGGGTCGCGCTTGTCGCAGATCCGTTTCCGCGTTGGTCAATCGCTGCTCGATGGTGCGGGTTTGCTCGAGCTGCACGAATGCGAAACGCTGGTTGCCTCCGAAACGCCGAATATTTCGGGCGGCGGCATTGCCTTGTCGATTGACCTGAAGGGCACCGGCGGCGGTGTCATCGGTTATCGTGGCAAGCATCACACCGGCGTGGTCGATGTCGACAAGCGTGCCGCGCAGGATGCCGCAGATTTCTGGGAGCCGCTGACCGATCGCGGGCACGGCGAACTGATTCTCGATCCGGACGAGTTTTACATTCTCGTTTCACGCGAGGCCGTGCATGTCCCGCCGGATTTCGCGGCAGAGATGACTCCATTTGATCCGCTGGTTGGCGAGTTTCGTGTTCATTATGCCGGGTTTTTCGATCCGGGCTTCGGTAACTCGGCGGCTGGCGGCACAGGCAGCCGCGCCGTTCTTGAAGTGCGCAGCCACGAAGTGCCGTTCATTCTTGAACATGGCCAGATCGTCGGGCGTCTCGTTTATGAAAAGATGCAGGCGCGGCCGGCGGCACTTTACGGCGCAGATCTCAAGTCCAATTACCAGGCGCAGGGCCTCAAGCTTTCGAAGCATTTTCGATAACCGAAGCTTGATGGCAGGAATTGTCAGTCGGTTGTAACCGAACCGCTTCCAGCGCGTTGTCGCCCCGCAAGCTTGGGAAACGCATTTGGAGGACGGATGTTTTATATTGCGCTCGCAACGGACTTTGACGGAACGCTTGCAACGCAAGGCAAGGTAGCCCCCGAAACGGTGGCGGCCCTGAAACGCTTCAAAGACAGCGGTCGCAAGCTCATTCTGGTAACAGGGCGCGAATTGCCAGAACTCAAGGAGCGGTTTGCGGAATTCGTGATCTTCGACAAGATCGTCGCGGAAAATGGCGCATTGCTTTACACGCCGGCAAGTGAAGAAGAGCGTGTAATCGCAACGCCGCCTCCGGTCTCCTTCGTGGAAGCAATGCAAGCGCGCAATGTGAAACGCATGTCGGTTGGACGCGCCATTGTCGCGACTTGGGAGCCCCACCAGAAAGATGCGCTTGAGCTGATCCGCGAGCAAGGTCTCGAACTCGAGATCATCTTCAATAAAGGCGCTGTCATGATCCTGCAAAGCGGGGTCAACAAGGCTTCCGGGCTACAGGTTGCGCTTGGGGATCTCGGCTTCTCAGCGCATAATGTGATCGGCATCGGCGATGCCGAAAACGACCACGCCTTGTTGCGCCAATGCGGCCTGGGTGTTGCTGTCGCCAACGCAGTGCCGGCATTGAAGGAAACGGCCGACATCGTGATGCGCAACGAAAGAGGCAAGGCTGTCGAAAACCTGATCGATCGCATTTTGAGGAAGGGCGGGGAAGAAGCGCTTATCCGCAAGCAATCGGTGGTTGTCGGCTGTGAAGACGATGACAGCGAAGTTCCCTTATGGCTCAACGATACAGTGTTGATCGCGGGGACGTCCGGGATCGGCAAGTCGACGCTGGCCACGGCTTTGACGGAGCGGTTCGTCGACCAGAATTACCAGTTTTGCGTGTTCGACCCCGAAGGCGATTACGACGAGTTGGAGAACGCCGTCGTGGTTGGCGATGGCGAGATCGTTCCCACAAAGGAACAGGCGCTGCAATTGATGGAGCAGGGCGATACAAATGTCGTGGTTTCGACATTGGCTCTTGGCCTGGAAGAACGCCCGCCCTTTTTCGCCGACTTTCTTCCCGAACTCGGCAAGCTCCGTTCGCGGTGCGCGCGTCCACACTGGCTGATCGTGGACGAAACGCACCATTTGATGCCCAAACGACGCAAGGACACGCCGCTGGTTCTTTCGGTTCAGTTTCCCGGCATGATCATGATTACCGTGCATCCGGATTCGGTTTCAGCGGATGCCTTGAAACTCGCAACGGCGGTGATCGCGTTGGGGCCGGAAGGTGACAAGGTCATCCAGAAATTCTGCAAAATGACAGGTCGCGACATGCCCGCGGGTGTGAAACCTGCGTCGAACGAGCAGATTCTGTTTTGGCGGCCACAGGAAGAAGACGCACCTCGGGCCATCACGCCGATCAAGCCGCTGCAAGCACGCAAGCGTCATTCGCGCAAATACGCGGTCGGCTCCTTGAATGAACAGGGAAGCTTCTATTTTCGGGGTCCGAAAAAGAAGATGAACCTGCGTGTACAAAATCTGATGATGTTTGTTCAGGTTGCCGAAGGGATCGACGAAGAGACCTGGATGCACCATTTGCGTGCGGGAGATTTCTCGACCTGGTTTAAAAAGCAATTGCGCGACGACGAAATGGCGGAAGAAGCGCGAGCCATCGAAAAAGATGAGGGCCTGTCTGCCGCCGAAACCCGCAAAGGCATTATTGAATCCGTGCGCCGCCGCTACACCGCGCCTGAAGCGGCGATGGAATAGCATTGCTGCGAAGCGCTAACTGATTGACTTTCGGCGAGCAGCCCGCAAGACCGGTGAATGTTGCGATGCGGAGGCGAGGCTGAAAAATTTTCTCATAATTGGTGGCGGTGCAACTGGTGTTCTGATCGCTGCAAGACTTTTGCAGAAACATGCGGTCGGTTCCGTCGCGCTTTTTGAAAATGGAATCCTGGGCGCGGGCATCGCATACGGGACCGAACATCCGCACCATCTCCTGAATGTTCGGGCCGAGAGCATGAGCGCGTTTGACGAAGAGCCCCGGCATTTCCTGGAATGGTTGCAGCGTTCGACTACGCTCTGGCAACCCCATGCTGGCTGGGCGGCGGACGATTATGTTTCGCGCCGCATTTATCGCGATTACCTTCAAAGCCTCTTGGCGCCTTATCAGGGCGACGTGCGGTTCGGGATGATTTCCCAGGATATCGTGTCGCTTGAGGGTAATGCGGATTTCGTGTCAGCCCTCACAAGGGACGGGCGCCGATTTGCCGCCGATGCGGCGATCCTTGCCACGGGCAATGAACCGCCATTCCTTGAGGACGAACCATGGCGTCATGTCGGGTGGTCAAACAGGCCGCTTCCGGAAATTGATAGGGATGCGCCGGTTGCGATCATCGGAACGGGTTTGTCGATGATCGATGCTGTGATTTCACTTCTGGATCGTGGACATGAAGGTGAGATCACCGCGATCTCCCGGCGAGGTCTGATGCCGCGAGCGCACGGCGCGACTGAGGCGATAAAGTTCAACAAAAGCGCGTTGCCAATGAGTTGGAGCTTGTCTGCAACGCTTCGCTGGCTCCGGGGAGAAATCCGCAAGGCAGCGGAGCATGAAAGGGATTGGCGGTCCGTGATCGACGCGCTTCGTCCGCATACGCAGGATATCTGGCAAGCGCTGCCATTGGGCGATAAGGCGCGTTTTTTACGGCATCTGCGCCCTTGGTGGGATGTTCACAGACACAGGATGGCGCCGCAAATAGCGGCCCGGATCAACAAGGCGAGAGCGGACGGCCAGCTGCAGGTTCTCAGCGCCCGGATCAATCGCATCGACGGGAACGACGAGGGTGCCCGCGTTTGGTGGATGCCGCGTGGCAGCGCAAAGGCGCAATACCTGGATGTGCGACTGGTGATCGAATGTCGCGGCGCCAGCGGCGATCTGGACAAAACACATAATCCGCTCCTGGCTTCAATGCGCGACGCGGGCGTGATCCGCAGCGATCCGGTTCATCTTGGAATCGACGTATCCGCCGACTGCGAGGTGATCGACAGCCAAGGACAACGATCCAGACGATTGTTTGCTCTGGGCCCGATCACAGCAGGCCGGTTTTGGGAGATCGTCGCCATTCCAGATATCCGTGTTCAGGCTGGTCAACTCGCCAATCGTCTTGCCGAGAGCGCTTGAACATCTGGCTTCGCATAGTCAGACAAGAAAAGGATGGCGCCACTTGGCGCCATCCTTGAATTTCTTGCTGAGCGTAGCCTCAGTTTCTTGCTGGATCGAACTCCTGCTGGAAGATGACACGGTCATCGGAGCCTCGATTGTTCGGGCGCCTGTCATCGCGGCGATGGTCCCGGTCCCGGTGATCGCCGCGAACTTCACGCCGATCCCTGTCGCGGCGCCCATCGCCCCGACCGCCGCGGTCATGATCGCGGTCATGCCGCCATTCCCGGCCATCATGATGACGACCGCGACGACCATCGCGATCCCAGCGATCACGGTCGCGATAAAAAGAACGTCCACGATAGTGACGGTCCCAATAGCTGCCGACGGAGAAGCTGATGACCGGGGCACCGATATGCGTCACGACACGTTCGCCGGTGTAGCGACGGCCGCTTTCCACATAGGCCAGATAATTCGACGACATCCAGCCGCGCTGCGGGCCATAGGATACGTCGCACCATGAGCGGTTCGACAAGCATCCATAAACCTCAACATCATAGCCAGATGGGACGACATTCACTGCCGGATAGGACGTGGATGGACCTGCGCGGAGATTGACATTGGCTGTCGCAATCGCCGTTGCGGCGGAAGCAATGCCGGGGAGAGCCATGGCAGCGAGCAGTGCCGCCGCACCGAGAATTTTCTTGTTCATAGGAACCTCTTTTATCTAGCTCGCAAACCATCAGGCCGCGTTTAGGTTCCTTCTAGCGTCCATCAACTGTTTGAATGCTGAATGCGATTGTCAGCCTGCGTTCATCCGCGCCCAGAGCAGACTTTCACTCAAGCGCCCTGTTTCGGGATTCCACATCGACCAGCATCACGCTTCCTGCGGCGAGGATCAGCAGGAAGGATATGACGCCAAGCGTCGAACCGAAACTTGTAGCCATGATCGGAGCCATGATGGATGGCGCAATCAAGCCGCCCAAACGGGCCACGGAACCGGCCGTGCCCATCCCGCTCGCACGCAGGCTGGTTGGATAGATTTCAGGTGTAAAGGCATAAATCGCGCCCCATGTGCCCAACAAGGCGAAGCTCATAAGGAGAGTTGCCGCCACGACGATGAAGCCGGTCTGGCCGATGCCATAAACGAAGCAGCATATCGCGGACAATAAAAGAAAGCCGATCAGCGTTGGCTTTCGTCCCCATTTCTCGACGCCGTAAGCTGCCAATGCGTAGCCGGGAAGCTGCGCCAATGCGACGAGAACCAGAAAATACTGGCCGCGTAGAAAGCCGAACCCTTCGCCGGCCAGCCGAACAGGCAGATAAACAAAGACGCCGTAGTACGACATCGAAATCAGCAGCCAGGCGATCAGCAGAAAACTGGAGCGACGGCGAAGTTTAGGCGAAAACAGCGCGCCGATCGACTTGCGTTCAGACGATTGCGGGATCAATTCCGGAATGTCGTCAGCTCGACCGTTCGTGCGGGCAACGCGCTGGAGTACCGCGCGCGCCTCTTTTGAGCGACCCTGCCGGTTGAGATAAAGCGGGGACTCGGGAACGTAAAAACGGAGCACGACGCCGATCAATGCAGGAATTCCTGTGACGAAGAAGATTGTGCGCCATGCCTCGCCGCCGTGGCTTCCCGCGAAAAGGGCCAGAAAGGCCAGCGCCACTGTGCCGACAGCCCAAAACCCTTCCAGCAAGACAAGCCAGCGCCCGCGCCGATCGGACGGCAGGAATTCCGCCATCATGGCGTAATCCACCGGCAATGTGCCACCGACGCCGAGACCGGTCAGAAAACGCAGAGCCAGCAGCCAGGAAAGATCGGGCGCAAAAGCGGACGCAATGCCGAAGATCGCGTCGATCACGATCGAAATCATCAAAACAGGGCGACGACCGATACGATCGGCCAATCGACCGAACACAAAAGCACCAACCAGCATGCCGAGAAAGAAAAGCGTGCCGGTTTGCAACGCTTGCGGCACGCTGACGCCGAAGCTTTTTGCGATGGACGGCGCAGCAAAGCCGATTGCCAGCACCTGCATCGCATCTGCTGCCCAGACCAACCCGAAAATCAGGAACAAGCGTTTTTGAAAGCGACCGAAACCCGCTGCCTCGACAGCTTGGTCGAGCGAAACCGCTGATGCCATGACCACCCCCACCTGATGATTTGACGCGAAAGCCTTGTGCCCCCTGCGTCAACATCTGTCCAGATAGCGACGTGCGCTTTTCTTTCCGTTACGCAAGATTCCAGCTCGCATAAGCGAAACGGGGCAACCCAAGGCTGTTGCGTGTTGATGTTGGGAAAATGGCGCAAACTCTTGCAGAGTATGCTGGAGCGGGTAGCGGGAATCGAACCCGCGCGTTCAGCTTGGGAAGCTGACAAGCTACCATTACATCATACCCGCGCGCAGCCAGCGTTAGCATGCCGCTTTGTTTGCCGCAATCACTGCCTTGATCCCGCCCGACTGGCTTTGTATGGGCAGGCAGGTCGAAGGAGCAGGCACATCATGGCGGGCGGTGTTACGCGGTTTCTGGGCGATAGCCCTTTGCGCGTCTTGATCAAGCTGATCGCGGTTTCGATCCTTGTCGGCATGGTTCTGGCCTGGCTGGATTGGCGGCCTGTCGATGTTTATTACTGGTTTGCGGATACGCTTCACGCGATCTGGTATTATACATTCTCGACCTTCGATCGTTTCACCGGTTATCTCCTGCTTGGCGCAGCCATCGTCGTGCCGATCTTTCTCCTGCTCCGGCTCCTTAATTTCCGACGCTGAACGCAGCGGACTGCTTTTCGGGCAGTCATAGAAAATCGGCGGCCGCTTCAAACAAGATCGCATGACGACGAGCCACATGTTCGAGCTCGCGAGAATATCCGCCACCGATCACGCCGCATAAAGGGATGCCCGCGTCGCGCACGGTCTTGATCACATAGCTGTCGCGCTTTTGCAGACCTTCCTGCGACAAGCAAAGCCGGCCCAGCCTGTCGTCGCGATGGGGGTCCACGCCGGCATTATAGAAAACCAGATCGGGCTGCATGCGCAGCAGACCCGGAACATAATCTGCCAGAATATCCAGATAGGCTTCATCTTCGAGGTGATCGTCCAGCGGTACGTCGAGGTCCGATGTCGCCTTTTGCAGCGGATAGTTCCGCGCGCCATGCATTGAGAATGTGAAAACGCGGGTTTCACCGGTCAGGATTTCAGCTGTTCCGTCGCCCTGATGGACATCAAGATCGATCACCAGAATGCGATGAACCTCGTGTTGAGCGAGCAGCGAAAGGCTCGCGACGGCGACATCATTCAAGGTACAGAAACCAGCGCCCTGGGCGCGTCGCGCATGATGGCTGCCCCCCGCGGTGTTGCAGGCCAACCCCGTTTCCAAAGCCAGACGTGCCGCCATCAATGTTCCGGCTGTCGCCAGTTGTGCACGGCGCGAAACCCGCTCGGTGACCGGAAATCCTATGTCCCGCTCAATCGCTTTCGGCACAGTGCAAGCCACCACCTGATCGACATAAACGGGATCATGCGCGAGCTTCAGCAGCGAGGGGTGAAGCAATTCGGGTTGATAAAGATTGGCGGACGTCGCAAGCCCGCTTTGCGTCAGTGCGCGCATCAATGCGCTGTATTTCCCCATCGGGAAGCGATGTTCGGGGTCGAACTTCGCATCGTAATCCGGGTGGTGAACAATTGGCAGCAGCATCACGAGCAGCAGATAGGATCGATCAACGCCGGAGCCAGACGCCGATCGCGATCAAATGGCCCGCGCGGCCCATTCTTCGGTGCCGCTGTCGCGCAAATCTTCAAGACTGGCGAGCTGATGTTCGTTAAGATAAGCGCTGAGGCCACGTAAAATGTCGCCTGCAAGGCCGGGTCCGCGATAAATCATACCGGTATAAAGCTGGATCAAGTCTGCACCGGCCCGGATTTTTTCCAGAGCGGCCTGAACTGAATCGATGCCCCCGACGCCGATCAGGCAAAGCTCACGCCCGACGCGCTGGCGCATCCTGGCGAGAATGATCGTCGATGGCGTAAACAGCGGGCGACCAGATAATCCGCCGGTTTCCACAGATTGCGTTGATTGCAAAGCAGGACGTGCGATCGTCGTATTGGAAACGATCATGCCTTCGATCCGACTTTTCAGAACGGTCTGCGCGATCGCATCCAGTGCCAGATCGTCAAGGTCTGGTGCGATCTTGAGAAAGATCGGCGGCTGGTGCTTTTGACGTGCGCGCTCGTCGGTCACCACATCCAGGAGTTCCCGCAAGGCTTCTGGATCCTGTAAACCGCGCAGGCCCGGCGTATTGGGCGAAGAAATATTGACCGTGATGTAGGATGCAAGGTCGGCAAAGCGCGCGACGCCCAGCTGGTAATCCGCCATGCGGTTGTCGCTGTCCTTATTGGCGCCGATGTTCACGCCAAGGATTCCGTTGCGCGCGCGTTTCAACAAACGTTGGTAGGCTGCCTCATGCCCGGCATTGTTGAAGCCGAGCCGGTTGATGACGCCTTCATCCCGTTCGAGCCGGAAAATGCGCGGTTTCGGGTTTCCTGCTTGCGGCTTCGGCGTCAGCGTCCCCACTTCGGCGAAACCATAACCGAGCTTGAGAAGGGCATCCGGCACTTCCGCATTCTTGTCGTAACCCGCCGCCATGCCGAGGGGGTTTGGAAACTTCAAACCGGCAATACGCGTTTCCAGGCGCGCGTCATGGGCGGAAGAACAGGGCACAAGACCTGTCTTCAAGCCGGTGATGGAAAGTCCATGCGCCGTTTCCGGATCAAACCTGAATAGCGCCAGACGCGCCAAAAGATCCAGTGGATTGGTCATGAAGCATCCAGTTCGGGAAAGTCATGGCCGCCATCGGCCCGCATCGGCAAAGGTTTCTCCCAAAGAACTGCAGTCAAAGGTAGAGGCGCATAAAGATGTGGAAAAAGGGCGCCACCCCGGGAAGGTTCGAAGCGCAGTTCCGGTCCCAGCCTCGCTTCATCGATTGCGAGGAGAAGAAGATCGTCCTGGCTCGCAAAATGCCGTGCTGCTGTTTCCCTGACCTGTTCGGCGGTGGAAAAATGAATGAAGCCGTCCGCGAGATCCACCGGAGCCCCGTCGAATGCACCCAAGCGCTGCGCTTCCAGCCAAAGTGCGCGCGGCATGATCTTATAAATCGTCATGTCGGTTCTATAAGAGGATGGTGATTGCGAAGAAAGCTTCCATCATCGCAATTCAGGCTAAAAATCGGGCTAATCTGGTGAAAACGGGAGATGCAATCATGCGAACGATCTTTGCATTGCTTGGATTGGCAACCATGCTGACGACGGCCGCGCAGGCACAGGATAGTGAGCGATATCGTTTGGAAAAAACCGACCGGGGTTACGTCCGCATGGACACACAAACCGGTGCAATGTCGATATGCGAAGACCGGGAAACGCAACTTGTGTGCAAAAGCGCGGTTATGGAGCCGGGCGGAGCCGCCCAAAGCTCCGATGCAGATCTGCAAAAGCGTATCGATCAATTGGAAATCAGGATCGCGCAACTGGAATCCGCGCGCTCCATGAAATCCACCGAAACGACCGAGCAGGAGTTCGAGCAGGGTCTTGATTTTATGGAGCGTTTTTTCCGTCGCTTCATGGGGCTCGCACGCGAATTCGAACGCGAGCCGCAGCCTGACAGGACCTGACGCTTAGATGATGGGTGGAGGTTCGTTCGTGCCGGGATTCCGCTCTGGAAATTCGGCGGGTGGCTGATCAGGGCCGGGATTCGGGGCTCGATCTCCATCCGGCCCGGGCGGATCCTTCTGGGGAATAGGCTTAGGTTCTGGCGGCAAAGGGTCCGGGATCGGCCGTTTCGGGTCACTCATAGCGGGCTCTCCTTGGCAATTGGGAAGCTTGGATTTCGCTAACGGGTGCAAGAGGTTACCGGTTCCCTTTCTCGACCCTTGCGATCAGGGAGATGTGAATGCCTGATCGCGACTTCGAAAACCGCACAATCAACTTGTTTTTGATTTGATCACGTTTTCGAAGCCTTTGATATTCGGCTTGCTGACACGCAACCCGAGTGCCCTATTTCACGTTCGGCCTAGCTCGGCAAAAGGCGATGTTCGCCGCCCGAAGAGGCCCAAAGAGACCCGACGAGAAGTGAAACGGGAAGGGACAAAAGATGAGTGAACGGGAAGAACGCATTCGCCAACGCGCATATGAGAAATGGCAGAAGGAAGGCGAGGCGCATGGTTGGCATGACCGCCATTGGGCCGAAGCGGAATCCGAAGTCGATGCCGAAGAGAAGGGCACGGGAGCCGTCACGAAAAAGGCCGTGACGACCCGCAAGAAGGCGGTCGCAGCGGCGACGCCGATGATGGATGACGCCGGTATGCCTGACGCCGACACGCTGAAAAGCGATGCAGGATCAAAGGCTTCGGTTGGAGACAAGAAATCTTCGAGCAAGCAGGCCGCAGCCAAGAAAGCCACAACCCGCAAAACGCCGAAGCTTGGCTGATCAGGCGTTTGTCAGCAAGGCGACAGGGCAATGATTCAAAAGGTCGGCCAACGCGATGGTGTTGCCGGCTTTTATCTTTCCACCGGTCAACCTGTTTCTGAAATGACCGCGTTGAAGGCTTTCGGGGAGCATGAGCAAGGTATCTCCCCAATTCATGCCGTTCTCGCGCAGCGCCAGGGGTAGTCGTGGCGCAACGATAATCATTGAATGATTTCCGTGGCTTCTTGAAAATGAGACGGCATTCTCCGAATGGGTGCCGCTGATTTCGAGAGGCGTATAGGAGCCGGAAGAGAAAATGTCCGGATATTCATTTCGCAGTTCAAGAACAGTTGCGATCAGGCGCTGCTTCGCCTTTCCGGTTTGCAGAAGGTGAGGCCAAGAAAAGCCGGAGCCCTGCTCAAGCTGATCCGATAGTGATTTAAAATCAATGGTTTGTCGGTTGTCTGGATCGACCATGCTGAGATCGTCGGCCTCTGCGCCCTGATAAATGTCGGGAATGCCGGGTGCGGTGAGTTTGGCCAGTGTCTGGGCGAGACTGTTGATGCGGCCTGCGGCCATGATCGGTTTCAGGATAATATTGAAATCTTTGTGGAATTTCGCATTTCCTGGATCAAGAAGCTGCTCCGCATAGGCGATCACTGCGGCTTCATAGCGGGCGTTTATATTCGTCCAGTCTGTACGGCGCTTGGCTTCGCGGAGCGCCTTCTCGACGAAGGGAATATAACGGTTTTTCAATGTGTTAAGGAAATTTGGCGTGAGGTCGCCTGTCCAGATCCCTGCCAGGGCCTGATAAAGAAGCCATTCTGTGTCTGGCTCGGGAGCGGGCCCGTCGGATAATTGCTTAATAAAATCAGCATGTTGATCTCTCCATCGCGTGACGGAATTGGCCCAGATTTCGGGCATCTCGGAGATCGCGTAAAGGCGTGCGCGGGCATCTTCTCCGCGTTTGGTGTCGTGAGTAGAAGTTCCAATAATTCCAAAGGGTTGAGATGCTTTCCGGGCCAGCATTGCGGCGTGAAAGCGATCAACGGAACCGACCGGCTCGGCTGGATCGCAACCGACTTCATTCAGGGCGATCAATCTGTTGAAACGGTAAAAAAGCGTGTCTTCGACGGATTTGGCCGTGACTGGTCCGGTCAATTGCTGAAAACGGGTGACAAATTCAGGCCCTTTTGGCCATTTGGCACTCTCAAAAAGCAAGTTTAGGACGGCGTTTATGGCTATTTCGGGTGTTTTGCCCGAAGCCTTCGCGGCTTTTCCGACTTCTTCCAGCAAGGCACGATCTTCCGCGCGGATTCCGTCCGAGTTTATGTATGTACGATAAACGGGAAACTCGGCGATGATCGCTGTCAACGCAGCACGAAAATCATCGTTGGAGAACTGTTCGGGCACAGCGTCCCGAAGAAGGGAAACAAGCGCGGTCAGTTCGGCTTCGAAATTGTCGGTGACCATGGCGCGTTTTGCGCGATGACGTTCGTCTTCCAGGTCGACGGGATGGCCGAGCGTATTTTCGTAGGCGAGGTTGAGCGCATTCATTTTTTCGCCGTCGCACAGAAGATCGGCCATTGAAGCGATGAACTCGTAGCCAGTCGTGCCATGGATGGGCCAGTCGGCAGGGAGTTGTTCTTCGCCGTTGAGGATCTTCTCGACGACGAGATAGGTTTCGGGGCCGATGGCTTCGCGCAGTTGTGCGAGATAGGTCTTGGGGTCGGCGAGACCGTCGACATGGTCGATGCGTAAGCCGTCAACCTGACCGGAGCGCACGAGGTCGAGGATGAGGGCATGGACGTCGTCGAATACAAGGC
>JAFAGL010000144.1 GCA_023422735.1 Pseudomonadota bacterium | reverse complement strand
CGTCATGGCCGCCTGCCAGTCATGCACATGCACGATATCGGGTTGGTAGCCGGCCACCAGACCGCCGGCAATATCGGCGCCGGCGCGCGAAAACGCTGCAAAGCGGCGCCAATTGTCGGGCCAGTCCACCGCGCCATTGCCGTAGATCCCGCCTGCCCGGTCATAGAGATGCGGTGCGTCCAGCACCAGGAGGTGCAGCCCCGCGACCTTTGCGCGGATCAGCCGCGAAGCGCCGCCGTAAAACTCGTCCCAGCTCCAGACGATTTCGGGCGCGTCGTGCTGTTCGAGTTTCTGCATGACCTGCGGATACCCCGGCACAAGCGTCGTGGTGTGGATTGCGTGGGCCTGCAATGCGAGCGGCAGCGCCCCGGCCACATCGGCAAGACCTCCCGTTTTCACCAGCGGATAGATCTCGGAAGCGACTGAAAGAACTTGCATGGGGCTCAGCTGTATGGAAGGCGATCGATCATGTCTTTCGTGATGAGGCAAACCCCACCCGCCGAACGCCGGAAACGGCGCGCATCGAGTTCGGGATCAAACCCCACCGACAAGCCTTCCGGTATCTGGACGCCGCGGTCAATCACTACCTTGCACAAGGTCGCGTTTCTGCCGATCGAACAATCGGGCAGGATCACCGCTTCTTCGACGGACGAGAAGGAATTGACCCGCACGCCGTTGAACAACAGGCTGCGGCGCAACGAAGCGCCGGAAATGATGCAGTCGCCCGAAACCAGCGATGACACCGCCGAACCGCGCCGTCCGTCCTCGTCATGCACGAATTTCGCCGGCGGGCGCACTTCGGCATGGGTCCAGATCGGCCATTCGCGGTCATAAATATCGAGGTCGGGCACCACATCGGTCAGGTCGATATTGGCCGCCCAATAGGCGTCGATCGTGCCGACATCGCGCCAGTAATCCTTGTGTTCGAAGCGTGATTTCACGCAGGACGTCGAAAAGCGATGCGCCACCGCGCGTCCGTGCTGAACGATATGAGGAATCACATCCTTGCCGAAGTCGCGGCTCGATCCGGGGGTGGAAGCGTCGCGCCGCAGCTGGTCCATCAGGAACTTGGTGCGGAAAACATAAATCCCCATGGAAGCCAGCGCCAACTCGGGATTGCCGGGAATACCGGGCGGATCGGCGGGCTTTTCGATAAACGAAACGATGCGGTCGCTTTCATCTACATGCATCACCCCGAAACCGGTCGCCTCCATGCGCGGCACTTCGAGACAGCCGACGGTCACATCGGCATTTTCCTCGACATGCTGGCGCAGCATGAGTTCGTAATCCATCTTGTAGACATGGTCGCCAGCCAGGATGACCATGAATTCCGGATCGTAATCCTCGATGATGTCTGCGTTCTGGTAAACCGCGTCGGCGGTGCCTTCATACCACTGGTCCTCCGACACGCGCTGGCTGGCGGGCAAGATGTCGAAGCTTTCATTGCGCTCGGGATGCAGGAAGTTCCAGCCGGTCTGCAAATGCCGGATCAGCGAATGCGCCTTGTATTGCGTGGCCACGCCGATCCTGCGAATGCCGGAATTCAGCGCATTCGACAAGGCGAAGTCGATGATGCGCGATTTGCCGCCGAAATACACTGCGGGTTTCGCGCGCCGGTCCGTCAATTCGTTGAGACGGCTGCCGCGCCCTCCGGCCAGAACATACGCCATGGCGTCTCGCGCCAGCGGTCCTCCGCGTCGCTTGTTCATGCTTCCTCCCAAACGCACCCGTGTATGCCCGCGTTCACGCTGTCTTATGGAAGGGAAAATAGGAGCCGAAAAACGAAAGTCGCGTCAGCTGACGCGTATTTTTCCTCAATCCTGGAGCGTCCGGTCTGGCGAGGTGTTGCGCTCGATCGCCTTGGTGATCGGCTCGATCATGAGCTGTTGCGCGCCCGTAACTGCGAAAAACAGCAACAGCAGCACCGTCACCGCGATGGTGAGAAGCCAGGCTATGAAATTCGTCCATATAGCGCGAACGCTTCCCGTACTTCTGCTTATGTGCTGGGAGATTTCGCTGACACTGCTTTCCAGCGTGTTCAGGATCGCTGATTGCTGGATTTCGTCCCGAGCTTCGTCGATCGCATCGGCGGCGAACTGATTGAGACGCGATTCGGCGGAAGAGCGAAACATGTCGATGGTGGTCTGCGTCGGATTGCGCAACCGCCCTTCCGTATGGATGCCCTGCGAGAATTCCTCTCGGACATGTTGCTTGTAAAGCGCGTAAGCCAGAAGCCCGACAACATCATTGGGCTCGGCCACGAGATTTTCAAACGCTCTGCTGTATGAGCGCTGCGCGGTGGACGCCTCGTCGCTCAAGCCGGTTCTGCGAGACTGGATGCCTGAAGCGCGCGCTCGAAGGCATCCTTGCGCATGACGCGCATCTTCTTGCCATTCGGCAAGGTGACGCTGCGAACCACATTCACCTTGCCGGAATTGGCGCCACCCTTCTCAGCGCTTTTTGCCGAGAGTGCGGCACGATATTTGGCCAGTTTCGTGAACATCACATCATCCATCATTGCTCCCCCTAAAATAGGGAGCGACACGAAAACTGTCAATTTACCGCGCCATACCGCGCGCCGACCGCTTAAACCGGCACCCGCCAGATTTCCTGCGCATATTGGCGAATCGTGCGGTCGGACGAGAACCACCCCATGCGCGCCGTATTGTGCACGGCCCGCTTGTTCCAGTCGGCCCGGTCGCCCCACAACGCATCCACCTTCCGCTGGGCGGCCGTGTAAGCGTCGAAATCGGCCGCCAGCATGAATGTGTCGTGATCGTACAATCCGCCGATCAGCCCGCGATAACGCTCCGGCTCGTCGGGTGAGAACACGCCGGACAAAATCGCATTCAAAGCCTGCGACAGTTCCGGCGAGTTTTCGATAAATTCGCGCGGATGGTAGCCGTCGCGCTTCTTGTCGGCGACTTGCGCCGCTGTCAGCCCGAAGATGATGATGTTGTCGTCGCCAACATGCTCCTTCATCTCGACATTGGCGCCATCCAGCGTGCCGATCGTCAGCGCGCCGTTGAGCGCAAGTTTCATGTTGCCGGTGCCCGACGCTTCCATGCCGGCGGTCGAAATCTGTTCCGAAAGATCGGCGGCGGGCATCATCACTTCCGCCAGGCTGACATTGTAGTTCGGAATGAAAACGATCTTCAAAAGCCCGCGCACGGCCGGGTCGCTGTTGATGACGCGCGCCACGTCGTTTGCCAGCTTGATGATCATCTTGGCGTTGAAATAACTCGGTGCAGCCTTGCCGCCGAAGAATTTCACGCGCGGCGTCCAGTTGCGTTCGGGATGCGAGCGCATCTGGTCGTAAAGCGCCACCGCCTCGATGATGTTGAGCAGCTGGCGCTTGTATTCGTGGATGCGCTTGATCTGGATGTCGAACAAGGCCGACGGATCGACCATGAGACCCATTCGCTCCGAAACCAGGGCCGCGAGCCGCTCCTTGTTCTTGCGCTTCACGGCAGCGAACTTGTCGCGAAACGCGGCATCGTCGGCATATTTGTCGAGATCGGCCAGCGCGCCGATATCGTCCATGAAACGCTCGCCGATCGTGTCGCGGATCAGGTCTGTCAGATCCGGATTGCATTGAAAAAGCCAGCGGCGCTGCGTGATGCCGTTGGTCTTGTTGTTGATGCGGTCCGGGTAAAGCTGGTGCAGATCGGCAAACACGGTTTGCTTCATCAGATCGGTGTGCAGCGCCGAAACGCCGTTGATCGAATGCGAACCGGCAAAAGCCAGATTGCCCATCCGCACACGTCGCTCGCCATCTTCGCCGATCAGCGAAATGTTGCGGATCTGGTCGTCATTGAACCCCTTGTCGCGAGCTTCGCGCAAAAGCTCGGCATTGATGGCGTAAACGAGCTGCATGTGGCGCGGCAGCAAGCTTTCGAATACGTGGATCGGCCAGCTTTCCAGCGCTTCGGGCAACAGC
Organism: Pseudomonadota bacterium; assembly: GCA_023422735.1. Taxonomy (GTDB): domain Bacteria; phylum Pseudomonadota; class Alphaproteobacteria; order Rhizobiales; family Rhizobiaceae; genus Tianweitania. The sequence goes on along the minus strand of JAFAGL010000144.1, from coordinate 2,358 downwards.
GTATGGTTGGTGTAACCGAAAGTGCGGCGGGTAATGTCCCAGGCCGTGTCGAAATCGAAGTCGTGCAGATCGCACAGGATGCGCATGAGTTCGGCAACCGCGACCGCCGGATGCGTGTCGTTGAGGTGGATCGCCGCCTTGTCGGGCAAGGTCCGCAGATCTTCATATTCGCCGAGATGGCGTTCCACGATGTCCTGCAGCGATGCGGCGGAAAAGAAGTATTCCTGCCGCAAGCGCAATTCCTGTCCCGCCTTGTGCGAATCGGCAGGATAAAGAACCCGCGTCAGCGCTTCGGCCTTATTGCTTTCGCGCAAGGCGCCGATATGGTCGCCCGCATTGAAGGCGTCGAGCAGAATTGGATCGACCGGCAGCGCGCTCCATAAGCGCAGCGTGTTCACCCGCTTGCCCCGCCAGCCGACGACCGGCGTATCATAAGCGGTGGCGAGAACCCGCTCTTGTGGCTTCCACACATGATGCAGCAGCCGCCCGAGCTTGTCGGTCACCGCTTCCACGGTCCCACCGAAGCCGATCTCGAAGGCCCGCTCGCGGCGCTCGAATTCCCAGGGATTGCCATGCTCCAGCCAGGTTTCCGGCAGCTCGACCTGGCTGCCATCGTGGATCTCCTGGCGGAAAAGCCCGTGGACATAGCGGATGCCATAGCCATGCGCCGGCACATCCACGCTCGCCATCGATTCCATGAAGCAGGCGGCCAAACGGCCAAGGCCGCCATTGCCCAGCGCAGCGTCGGGTTCCAGGCTGGCGATCACGTTCAGGTCGACCCCAAGCGAGGCCAGCGCTTCGCGCATTTCTTCCATCATGCCGATATTGGAGAATGCGTCGCGCATCAGGCGACCGATCAGGAATTCCAGCGACAGGTAGTAAGCCCGCTTCCCGCCTTCGCGATAGGTCTGTTCTGTGGAAGCGATCCAGCGTTGGATGATGCGGTCGCGCACCACCTTGATGGCCGCGCTCAGCCAGTCATGGTCGGTCGCGACATTGGCATTTTTGCCGACGCGAAACATCAGGGCCTTGAGGATTTCCTCGGCCAATGTACCGGGTGCCGCTTTCGGCGCGACGGGGTGTTGCTTCTTGGGAAGTATGTGTCCGCTCATCGTCTTTTCCATCCTGCCCGCTTCCTCCAAGCGAAGCCTGATCCTCCCTTCAGCCTGTTATCACATGGGAACGTGACACGCTCTTGATCGAAGAGCCCGTGTGCGCCTTGTCCCGGGGAACCACTCCATCATCGGCCGGTCGGCATTCTCATGCTTTCCTTTCCAGGCAGTCACCTGATACCGAAGACCTAGCCGCCAGGATTCTAACCGGATAAAGGCGTTGCGCACAACATGCCAGCCTGAAAGGCATATGGGAGAGGAATTCCAACATGATCCTGTGTTGTGGCGAAGCTTTGATCGACATGCTGCCTCGCGATACGAGGAGCGGCGAAGACGGTTTCGTGCCTTATGTGGGCGGCGCCGTGTTCAATACGGCGATCGCGCTTGGCCGATTGGGCGTTTCGACGTCCTTCTTCACCGGCATTTCGACCGATCATTTCGGTCAGCAGTTGCAGGATGCGCTGGCGGCAAGCCATGTCGAGCCGGGCTATATTCATTTGTCCAATCGGCCCACCACGCTGGCCTTCGTTCGTTTGAAGGAAGGTCACGCCAGCTACATGTTCTATGATGAGAACACGGCAGGCCGCATGTTGACGCTGGATGACCTTCCCACTTTGGGGGATGATGTTGCGGCGCTGCATTTTTCCTGCATCAGCCTGATCCCCGAACCGTGCGGCTCGACTTACGAGGCGCTGATGCGGCGCGAAAAAGACAAGCGCGTCATCATGTTCGATCCCAACATCCGCAAGGACTTCATCCCCGATTATGCGTCGCATCTGGCGCGCATGAACCGCATGCTTGAAATGGCGGATATCGTGAAACTGTCGGATGAAGACCTCGCCTGGTTCGGCGAAACGGGCAACCACGAAGAGATCGCGCGCCGCTGGCTTCAACGCGGGCCCAAACTCGTGATTGTCACCATGGGCTCCAAAGGCATTGCAGGCTTTACCCGCGATCACTCCATTGTGGTCAAGGGCGAAGCCGTGAAGGTGGAAGATACGGTCGGCGCCGGCGACACCGTCAATGCCGGGCTCCTGGCTTATCTGTCCGACAATGCGCTTTTGACCAAAGGCGCCGTTGCGCAACTGAGCGAAGATCAGCTTCGGTCCGCTCTTGCATTCGCCAATCGCGCCGCATCGGTCACGGTGTCACGCGCAGGTGCAAATCCCCCCTGGCGGCACGAACTCAACGGCTGATCACGGCTGATCGCTGCTGAAACGAACTGCCGTGCAGGCCCTTGACCTTC
>JAFAGL010000117.1 GCA_023422735.1 Pseudomonadota bacterium | reverse complement strand
TATCGAGCCCGGCAACGCTATGTGCGGGGCATGATCGTTACGATGATCGGCACGCTTTCCCTTATCGTCTCTTCAATTCTGGTTGCGATCAGCGGGGCAGGAATCCTGGCTTTGGCGATTGCTTATCTCGCCAGCCAGATCGTATTCGGCATCGGGTTGACGCTGGTGGATCTGCGACGCTGTTTCCCGGATCTGATGTTCAATCCCAGGCTGCCCGGCCTGCAGGATTGGCGCGAACTGTGGCTGCATATGCGCTGGCTTGCCGTTGAACAATGTTCACCGGTGATATGGTTGCAACTGCCGATCCTTTGTCTGGGACTGGGCGGAACAGCTGGCGCTGCCTTGGTTGGTTTCGTTCTATTGCGCACGCTGGCAAATTTTGCGCGTCAACTCGCGACCCTGCTCTCGGTCGCCCTGGCTGTCGAACTTGCTGGCAGACGGGAAGAATACGCCCCGAATGCGGAGACTTCACTTCTTCTGACAGGCCGTCTGCTTGCGGCGCTGACGGGTCTGTTCGGCGCGGCGGTTTTTGTGTTCGGACCCGATCTGATCGCCAGATGGAGCGGAGGAACGGCACGGTTTGAGCCTTTCATCGCGGCTTGGCTCATGTTTGGACTTTTCGCAGGCGCGCCCGCAGCTCCTCTCGCCAAATATCTCGTTTTCACGAACCGCGCCAAGCCCAATGCCATCGCATGGTGGGTCCAGATCGGGTTGGGATTTGTGCTGATGATTTTGCTGGGCAGGGCATATGGAGCCGCAGGCGTTGCAGCAGCGGTCGGTATTGCCGAATGCGTGGCGATGGGCGTTGTTTTGCCCGCGCTGACGCAGTCGCTCCTATCTGTCCGGATCGGCAGCTACCTTTCCCGATGCTGTGTTGCAGGTTTGATGAGTGCCTTGTGGTGTTGGGTGGTGGGACAGGCGGCACTTCACGCTTTGGCGCCGGGCTCTGTGACGGGCCTGGTTGGCACATTTGCGATCTGGTGCCTGGCGGGAGCGATCCCGGCCATGTTTTTCACGATGCCGGCGGCTTTTCGGCAAGCAGTTTCGTCAGCCATTCGCGGGCAACAGATCTTCGATCAACGGCAAAAAGCGGGCGCGAAAGCAGGATGATCGGAAATTTTTCGCCCAATGGGCTTGTGCGGCATGACCCATCCTGTGTCGAAGGTCAGGATTGCTCAGCAGGTCGATCAGGCGCTGGACGAGTTGGCCCGGTGTGTCGAGATCGACATTGAACCCGGTTTGCTGGTCGATATTCACTTCGCGCGCGCCGTCATGTTTTGAAGCGATGACCGGCAATCCGTGACGCATGGCTTCGATATAAACGAGGCCGAAACCTTCGCCACGGCTGGGCATCGCAAACAGGCTGGCACGACGCCAAAGCGTGTCCAGTTCGGATTCGTCGACGAAGCCGCGAAGATCGATGCTGCGGCTGGCGGGCGAGGATTGCGCATATGCACGAAGGGCGTTCAGCCCTGAGCCGCTGCCGGCGATAACCAGTTGCGCGTCGGGAATTGCGGCAATGACCTGCGGCCAGGCGTCGATCAGGGCGTGATGACCCTTGTAGTTTTCGGTCGCATCGATCCGGCCGACGATCAGCGCGATGGGCGCGTCGCGCAAAACGGCAGCCGATGGCGGCAAGGCATCGGTTTGAGTGCCAAGCGCACAGATATGCGCATGCGGCAATGAACCATGCAGTGCTTCAAAGCGTGCCAGCGTGTTGCGGGACACGACGAGCGTCCGTTTTGCGCGTTTCAAGGCCGAAAGCGCAGAAGGCTTCAACCCTTCCCAGACTTCGGTGCCGTGCATCCAGATGACCGATTGCCTGGAAAGCCAGGTGGGATGCGCACGCGCCAGTCCTGCGCTGTCATACAAGCAGAGATCCGCGCTGATCGCGTGACGTTGAATGGCTGAAACGAAGCGCAATCGCGAGCCGCCGGCAGCGATATCGCCCGCATCCGAACTCTGATCCAGAAAGGAGATCGTCTTCACTTCATGACCCGCATCGCGCAGGAAGAGGGCTGATGAACGCGCGACCTGTGCAATGCCACCACCGGGTTGCAATGTGGCCGCGCCGAGAAGAATGCGAGCCATTAGGCGCGCTTGCAAGCAAAAACCGACAATGTATCGGCATAATGGGCGAGGCCGATAGCGCGACAGATCGGCGATAAACCTGGCGCGGCACCGTAAACGCGTTGGGCTTCGATGACGAAGCCGGATTGGCTGAGAAAGGTCGTGATGTCAGCCAGAACCGGACGCGCGCGCACATGTTCGAAATAGGCGGGTTTGCCGGTCATTCGGTAAAGGGTCGGTTCGATGCGCCGGTAAAGGCTGTTTGCGTTGGGCATCGAAAAGATGATGACACCGTTTGGCGCCAAAGCTGCACTCAGCCATTGAAAGCCTGCGCGCCAGTCGTCCAGATATTCCAGCACGCTCGAACACAGGATCAGATCGAAACCGTGTTCTTCGAGAAGGCAAGGGTCGCCGATCCGCGCTTGGCGCAATGTGACAAGCGCGGGAGACGTGGGAGGTGTCAGCGTTTCGCGTGCAAGCTCGACCATTGCCGCGCTCGCATCGAAGGCAAACACATGCCCCGCATTTTGTGCGGCATGTCTGGTCATCACACCGCTTCCACACCCCGCATCGAGAATGCGTCCGCCGGGTGTTTCGAACCGCGAGATGAGATCGTGCCAAAGCGCTTCGCGCTCGCGAAAGGCGGGCGAGCGCTGATAGCGATCCGCAAATTGTTGCGCGTGACTATCATGGCAGGAAACCGCGTCACTCATTGCTGGATATTCCCTGGATGGGGTTCAGGCGAACGAGAGTGCGCGCCAATCAGGGCGCAGAGCTCCGGAGTGGCGATCCGTGCGAGCGGATAAAGCAGCAGGATCGAAAGAATGCTGGCGACGACATCTCCGGCGATCACGCCATCCATGCGCGCACCGATATACATGCCGAAAAACACTGCGGGAAAATGCAGCCACTGCCGGTTTGAAAGAATCCAGTGCGTGTAACGGCCTGTCGCGTAGAAAAGCAGACCGAGCGGGATCATGACGCAGGGCACGCCAAGCCAGCCCAGATTCCAGTAGGCTTCGGCGAAATAGCCCATCCAGGTCGAGGACGTGTCCGATCCAGTCAGGATGATCGTGTAATCGACGCCCATGTCGAAAAGGGGCTTGTCAGGCCACAGGAACCGGGGAACGAACACAAGCGGCACATAACTCAGCGAGGTGCCGATTTTCCCCGCATCGAACATGGTCATGGCAGGCACGGCGGAATGGACGTAAGCGATCCGGACCAGCCCACCTTGAAAATCGGCATCTTTTTCGGGCGGGCCGACGACAACGATCTGGCGGAAGATTTCCAGCCGCTCGGCAAAGGATGCGCTGTTGATCGTGCCATACCGATCTTCAAGCTCGGCTCGTCCAGCGGAGGCGACGGTCTGGAGC
>JAFAGL010000305.1 GCA_023422735.1 Pseudomonadota bacterium | reverse complement strand
AAACAGCGTTGCGCCGAGAAGCATGTCCGGCTTCAAGCCGAACGCATCTTCGACCTGTGCATTGGCGCTGCAGATTTCATTGTCGGAATCGATCCGCAACACAGCGCAATCGAGCATCGCATCGAGGGGCTCGTCGCCGGGAACCGTTTGCGGCACTGCCCGCACGAAACTGCTTCGGCGCAAAAACACCGTCACCGCATAACCAAGCGGCATCAGCCAGTGCCAGGCCGAAACCTCCGCGAGGGGCAGTGGAACTATGACTGATCCGGCAACGCATGTTGCGATGCCGATCATGCTTGCACACGCGCCGACCTGCGCGGCTCGACGGTTGCGCACCGTCCACCAGGCTTCGATCGGCAGGGAAATCCAGATCAGCGCCAAGGGCGAAGACAATCCACCGGCAAGGCTCGTGACAGCCACAAACGCGCAGACGGCCAGCAACAATCCGGCAACTGCCGCAAAACCAAGTCGGCCGCTCAGCGTCTGCATGGCAAGAACGGCCCAGAAGGCGGCGATCGTGATGCAAAGGCTTGCAAGAACCAGTGGCAGCTCAATCGTGAAAAGCAGATAGGGCACGGCCAGCACGCCGAGGATCAGCGGCGCGAAAAGCAACTGTCCAGCGAGCCGGCGCTGCTTGTCCGCATCCTTCTCGCAAACATGCGGATTCAACAATCGCCCACACGCCTGGGCAAGCCGCGCTTGCCAACCGCCGCGATCATTCAAGCCTGACATGCGGGCCGAACTACTCAAACCAACTACTCACACACCGTTCGCCCGAAGCGAAATCATTCCGGGATGAACTTCGCACCTAGCCTTTAAGGAAGATATAAAGTCTGCCGCTTCAGCCGGTTTTCGCGTTTGGCGCAAGGCGCTGTCACCGTCCGAAAACGGGGCGGTTAATGTGGTGTTCAGCCAGTCTCGCCCAGAATGCACGCGGATCAAAGGAAACGAAAAATCCTGCGCATCCGGAGAATAATGCAGAAACAGGCACTTGCATGGTTAATGCTTTCTGCCGCGGAACGGTTTGATTTCGTTAGCATTTCAAGCTTTAATCTATAAGCCCGCTCATGAAGCTTTTTTGATGCGTCCTGGCGGCACGCGGGGCTCGCGGTTCGAAACGCGATCTGCGACGGTAACGAGGAACTTGGATGAGATTTCTCATCAAAATGGCTGTCTGGTTTTCGCTGGTGCTACTTTTGCTGCCGTTTAAATTCGGCGATGAAAGCGACACCACCGCCAGCATTGGCCCGCTGCAAACCTTTTTCGCTGCCAAGCAGGCGGTGGATGATCTGTCAGGCATTTGCGAGCGCAAGCCGGATGTCTGCGTGACCGGGCGTGCTGCTCTTGAAACCATTGCCGTGCGCGCCCGCGAAAGCGCGCGTCTCGCGATTGATGTGATCGAGGCGGAAGATCAGCCGGTGCCGCCACGCACCCCGCGCGCGCTTGTCCAGCCCACCCAGGAAGCGAGTGCAACGCAGGTCGCTCCGGCACTCCCGGTTCCCGTACTGGAAACCGGCTCGATCCCGATCCCCACCCGTCGCCCGGCAGATGCGCCCCGCTTGTAAAAACGTTGCGCAGGAAGCGAGGTGATTGTCGGGCTTTGAGGTGACGTCCGGTTTTGCGCGCGCTATATGCGCGCCATGACCGCTTCAATCGACACGATCCGCTCCGACTTCGAATTCCTGGACGATTGGGAAGATCGCTACCGTTATGTGATCGAGCTTGGCCAGGACCTGCCGCCTTTCCCGGATGCCGAACGCACGGAAACCAACAAGGTCCGCGGCTGTGCCAGCCAGGTCTGGCTTGTCAGCCATAAGGGCGACGAAACGGATCCTGTTTTGACCTTCGAGGGCGATTCGGATGCCCATATCGTGCGTGGGCTGGTCGCGATCGTGTTGGCGCTTTATTCCGGTCATTCTGCGTCAGAAATTCTCGCGATCAATGCCGAAGACACGCTTCGTTCGCTGGGGCTCGACGAACATCTCACGCCCCAGCGCTCAAATGGTTTGCGGTCAATGGTCCAGCGTATCCGGGCGGAAGCCGAAGCCGCGTCCTGAGTTCGAGGTCGGCCGTTTAGCGCAGTTCGGGGCGGTAATCCGGCGTTCCCCAATGCAAGCTCCGGTGCCGTCCGGCAGACACCCGGTCGGGTTCGTAATGACGGTGGAGTGTCCCGAGCGCTGCCTTCAACATCACTTTCGCCGAGCGCACTGGCCAGCCGCGTTCAGATTCGACCTGTTCCATCCCCTTCAGAAAGCAACAAATATCCAGCAATACGCCGGAGAGTTCCGGACCGGTTGCGACCACCGCCTTTTCAACACGTTGCCGCGCTGCCAGTGCCGCATCCGTCAGATCCGCCATGCCGCCAGCGCCATGCTGGTGCTTTCCCGAAATCGCATCCGCGCGCCATGTCGCGCCAAGCTTGGGCGACAACTGCCCGCGGGTGAAATCGGCGCGCAATCTTTCCCCGGCGCGAATTTCGCTCTCGCTCAGAAAGGCCTGTCCGTTGCGGCCGCGTCGGCGCGCCAGTTGGCTCAAGGGCGATTCGCGCAGATTGATCGCAACACTTTCCCAACCGTCCGGCGTTTCCATGCCTACACTGTCCAGTTCGCGATGCTGCGCCTGAAACCGGTCGGCATTTTCGCTGCGGATCACCTTGCCTGCTGCTGTCAGCGTGATCGCATTGTCCTTGCGTTGGATCAGCTTTCGGCTTTGCAAACTTTCCAGCACGTCCGCGCTGATTGCCAGATAGCCCCGCGCGCCCTGCAACATCACCCTTCCATGCGATGATGCTTCAAGCTCGACAGTCTGGCTGCCGATAAAAGCCAATGCCCGGCGCAGGCAGGTGTTGAAGTCACTGTCTTCGGTCAACGTAGGCTCCATGCTTTGCGGCCGCGCATGAGCGTTGTTGCCAGATGCTCCGTGCGACCGATGAGTTCATCGATTTCGGGATCGTCGCGCATGTCCTCGACCAGATGCACGGCATGCAGCACGGTTGTGCGTTCTTTGCCGAAACCGCGCCCGACCTCCTTCATGCTCAGTTCGAGAACGGTGTGGGCAACATACATCGCGATCTGCCGCGCCCGGGAAATCTGCGGATGAGAGCGTCCGGATTGACGCATTTCGCGTCCGCACACGCCAAACAAGGTCGAAACAAGGTCAATCATGCAGTCGCAGAGTTCAAAGATCGCGTGATCGCGGTTGGATTCCGGCTCCCCGCTTTCCTCAAGCTGCTTTTCGACTTCGCGTACTGCACTGAGTTCCACCCGACCTTCTCCCCGATTAGGAATTTCTTCTTATATCGAGTGAAGCTCAGGGTGTGAACAGAAAAGGAACATCGAAAACTTTTGATCATCCTCAAGCTGCTGATTCAACTTCATTTCTTCTTTGCCAGTGACCTTTTCCAACGTGTTCTCATCCACACCCCCTGCCGGGCCGCCAATGGTGCCGCGAAACAAGCGGAGATAACCGATGGATCTTGGAAGCGAAGCCCGCGCCTTTTTGCGCAATCAATCAGCCTGGGCAGATCACGCACGACAAATGGCGGCATTGCACCTGCTGGGCGCCACTGACCTGGCAAGTGTGCTTCAAAGCAAGGGGGAGGAAAAACAAAAGGCGACGATTCGCATCCGCCGCCTGATCGAGCGCGAAAGGCTGAAAGGCAGTCGCCAGCCCTGGTGTTACGATCTCAACCGGCACATTGCCCTGAAGCAGGTTCTTGACCGCCTCACCTGCACGTCGAATTGAACCCGGCACTCACCAGGTTGGTGCAAGGCACAAAAAAAGCGGCTCGAAAGCCGCTTGTTTTGTGAAATCGCTCGGCGCTCAGCTTCGCGACTTGGGCTTGCGGCCCAGACCCATGGACTTGGCCAGCTGCGAGCGCGCAGCGGCATAATTTGGTGCCACCATTGGATAATTTGGCTCCAGGCCCCACTTTTCGCGGTATTGCTCGGGAGTCATGTTGTAATGCGTCATCAAGTGGCGCTTCAATGATTTGAACTTCTTACCGTCTTCAAGACAAACAATATAATCGTCCGTGACGGATTTCTTCGGGTTCACCGCTGGCTTCTGCTTATCGGCCGCTGCAACCTCAACAACCGCACCACCTACGCGACCCAATGC
>JAFAGL010000295.1 GCA_023422735.1 Pseudomonadota bacterium | reverse complement strand
AGCTGACGGCCGCCTGGCCACGCCGCCGCTTTCCTGCGGTCTGCTGCCGGGAATTTTGCGCAGCGCCTGTCTGGCAAGCGGCAAAGCGATCGAGAAAGTTCTTTTCCCGTCGGATCTGCTGCAAGGCTTCCTTGTCGGCAACTCGCTGCGTGGATTGATAAGGGCGCGCCTGCTGGACTGAACGCTCACATCCCTGCCTGTCTGTGCAAACAACGGGCTTTATTGTGACAGGCTTATATGGTGTAGGATGAAGGGATCTTCATCAACACAGGAGTTGTGCCCAAAATGGCAGAAGCGAAATGGCCCATCCACGGCGAAATCACCGGCCCGATTGTCATGATCGGCTTCGGATCCATCGGGAAAGGCACGCTTCCGCTGATCGAGCGGCACTTCAAATTCGATAAATCCCGCCTTGTCGTCATTGATCCCAAAGACACGGATAAGGCCCTGCTTGACGAACGCGGCATCCGTTTTGTCCAGGAAGCCGTCACCGTCGACAATTACAAGAAGCTTCTGAAGCCCCTGCTGACCGAGGGCGAAGGTCAGGGATTTTGCGTCAACCTGTCGGTTGATACCTCCTCGCTCGACATCATGAAGCTGTGCCGCAAGCTGGGCGTTCTTTATATCGACACCGTGGTTGAACCCTGGCTCGGCTTCTATTTCGACAAGGATGCCGACAACGCCAAGCGCACGAACTATGCCCTGCGCAGCACGGTGAAGACCGAACAGGCCGAGAGCCCTGGTGGCACAACGGCAGTTTCATGCTGTGGCGCCAATCCCGGCATGGTGTCGTGGTTCGTCAAGCAGGCGCTGGTCAACCTTGCTACCGATCTCGGCATGGATTTCGCGGTTCCGTCTGCGGAAGACCGCGCCGGTTGGGCCAAGCTTATGAAGAAGGCAGGCGTGCAAGGCATTCATATCGCCGAACGTGACACGCAGCGCGCCAAGAACCCGAAGCCGCGCGACGTGTTCTGGAACACCTGGTCCGTTGAAGGTTTCATTTCCGAAGGTTTGCAACCTTCCGAACTTGGTTGGGGCACGCATGAAAAGTGGATGCCGAAAAACGCCGAGCCGCTGGGCGGCGACAAGCACGCGCCATTGGGCATTTTCCTGCAACAGCCCGGCGCCAATACGCGCGTGCGCAGCTGGTGCCCGACACCTGGCGCGCAATACGGATTCCTGGTGACGCACAACGAGGCGATTTCGATCGCCGACTTCTTCACGTCAACCAACAAGAAGGGCGAAGTCACCTATCGGCCGACCTGCCATTATGCCTATCACCCCGCGAACGACGCGGTGTTGTCGCTGCATGAAATGTTCGGCGCCGAAGGCAAACCCCAGTCGGTCCTGCATATTCTCGACGAAAACGAGCTGGTGGATGGCATCGATGAACTCGGCGTCCTGCTTTATGGTCATGAGAAGAACGCCTATTGGTTCGGTTCGCGGCTGTCGGTGGAGGAAACCCGCAAGATCGCCCCTTACCAGAATGCCACCGGCTTGCAGGTGAGTTCCGCCGTTCTGGCCGGCATGGTCTGGGCACTGGAAAATCCGCAAGCCGGTATCGTTGAAGCCGACGAGATCGATTTCAAGCGCTGCCTCGAAGTCCAGATGCCTTATCTCGGTCCCGTTGAAGGTCATTATACGGACTGGACGCCGCTGGAAGGGCGCCCCGGCCTGTTCCCGGAAGATCTGGATGAAAAGGATCCGTGGCAATTCCGGAACATTTTGGTTCGTTAGACATTTTCGGGCCTGAACTGGCGTAAAGTCGCGCCAGTTCCCGAATCATGCGAGACGGTGTGTAATGTCACCGTCTCGTTTTGGAGGATATACCCATGCGCCTTGCTTATAACCTTCGATTGCTGTCCGCTCTTGCTTTGACGGTCGCCGCCGCCGGCTGCGTCGCGGGCGGTGGCTCAGCTCAGCGTCTGGGGCCGGTCGGCACCAATATGGCAAGTGTCGAAGGCTCGTGGGTCGATGAAAACGGGGTCGGCGTTTCGACATTTTCCAATGGCGTCTTCACGACCACGGCGGTGGAAAACGGCAATCGCCTGTCCGAAGGCTCATACAGCTTCAATGGCGGCCGCACGGTTGCAATCAACGGGACTTCATTGATCCGTCAGCAGCCGATTGCTTTCAACTGCAATATGGCGTCCCAGAACCAGTTGAATTGCACCAGTGCCGAAGGCAATCGCTTCGTGTTGACGCGTCGCGCCTGATCGGCGACCAAATCATCCACAACTTAGGAATAAGCCGGCTCAGGAATGGGCCGGCTTATTTGCGTTTTGGCTTGCCAGCGCGTGAAGCGAATGAAAGCATGCAAAAAAGCGATGTTGTAGCAGAACTGACATAAGCGCCCGCTACGCGTCGAGGACCCGGGAGATATGTCGATGAAAAACCTGACCTTGCTTGCCGCATTATCCACCTCGATCTTCGGATTGACTGCCGGAAGCGCATTTGCGGACTACACGCTCAACATTCTTCATATCAATGACTGGCACAGCCGGATCGAAGGCAACAACAAATACGAGTCGACCTGCTCGCAGGAAGAAAAGGACAAGGGTGAATGTATCGGCGGCGCGGCGCGGCTGATCACTGCAATCCAGCAGCAGCGCGAGGCGCTGAATGGCGAAAACGTTCTCTTGTTGAACGGCGGCGACAACTTTCAGGGCTCGCTTTACTACGCGACCTACAAGGGTTCGGCTGAGGGCGAATTCCTCAACCAGATGAAATTCGACGCGATGACCGTGGGCAACCATGAATTCGATGACGGCGAAGAAGCGCTGGTGCCGTTTCTGAAGCAGGCGAAATTTCCGGTTCTGTCGGCCAATGTGAGCCCAAATGCCCAATCGCAGGTCGGCGATCTCATCAAGCCGTCTGTTGTTCTGGAAGTGGGCGGCGAAAAGATCGGCATCGTCGGTGCCGTGACCAACGATACGCCGGAAGTCGCCTCGCCCGGTCCGAATATCGCAATCAAGGACGATATCGCATCGATCACGGCCGAAGTCGAAAAGCTCAAGGCCGAAGGCGTCAACAAGATCATCGCGCTGACCCATGTGGGCTATGTTCGCGACAAGGAAATGATCGCCAAAATTCCGGGCGTCGACATTGTGGTCGGCGGCCATTCCCATTCGCTTTTGTCGAACACGGATGAAAAGGCCGAAGGCCCGTATCCGACCATGGTCGACAATCCCGACGGTTATAAGGTGCCGGTGACGCAGGCCGCGTCCTATTCCAAGTTCCTTGGCTCGTTCAAGGTCACTTTCGACGACAACGGCGTCGTCAAGGAAGCCAAGGGCGATCCGATCCATCTCGACAATTCCATCGCCGAAGATGAAGGCGTCCTGAAGCGCATCGCCGAACTCGGCAAGCCGATCGAGGATTTGAAGAACAAGAAAGTCGGCGACTTCACGGCGGAAGTCGACGGCAGCCGTGAGACCTGCCGCGCTGAAGAATGCACGATGGGCAATCTGATCGCCGACGCCATTCTCGACCGCACCAGGGATCAGGGCGTCACCATCGCCATCCAGAACGGTGGCGGCATTCGCGCCTCGATTGATGCCGGGCCCGTCACAATGGGCGAGGTGCTGACTGTTCTTCCGTTCCAGAATACGGTCGCCACTTTCCAGCTTTCCGGACAGGATCTCATGGATTCGCTGGAAGCCGGCCTTTCCGAAATCGAGGAAGGCAAGGGCAAGTTCCCGCAGGTCGCGGGTATTCGCTACACATTCGACAAGACTGTTGCGCCCAACGAAGGCCGCCTGAAATCGGTCGAAATGAAGGATGGCGAAGGCTGGGCCGCACTCGATCCGGCCAAAACCTACACGATCGTCACGAACAACTTCGTGCGCGAAGGCGGCGACGGCTACAAGATCTTCGCTGAAAAGGCGCAGAACGCTTACGATTACGGTCCAAGCCTTGAGCAGGTCGTTGCCGATTACATTTCGGCCAACAGCCCCTATTCCGCTGAGCTCGATGGCCGTATCAAGCTCGTTGAGGCCGATGCGGCGGCGCCAGCCACGCCTGCAGCGCCATCCGAAGCAACGCCTGCTCCTGCAGAACCAGCGGCGACCGCGCAGGAAGCGCCGGCAACTGCGGAGCCTGCGCCGTCTGCACAAAATGATGGCGAGATCGTTCCGGAACCTGCGACCCCTGCGCCTTCGACACCCCCCGGCGATCTGTCTGCTCCGGCCACGCAGGATCCTGCGCAACAGCCGGCTGTCGAAACCCCGGTGGAAGAGCAACCGGCAACGGAGGCTCCCGCTTCTGATCAGCCCGCGACCGATCTGCAACCCACCCCGCAACCTGAACCTTCGGCGCAATCGGCCGATGTGGCGAGCGGCGCCGCGCAACCTTCCGTTTCGGCAGGCGGCACGCATGTGATCGCTGAAGGCGATACGCTTTGGGATCTTGCGGAAGCCGCCTATGGCGATGGCTCCAAATGGCGCCAGATCCTGCGCGCCAATCGCGGCCTGCAACCAAACCGTCTGCTCGTCGGGTCTGAAATTTCCATTCCTGCGGCCAACTGAAAAAGGTCTTCCGGGAACTGAAATGAACCGCCGCGGTCATTCGCGGCGGTTTTCCTGTCTGCAAATGGCAGCTGCGCGTTGATGCAGTATTGAACAACTGCCGCGAAGACGTATCTGTGCCCCCATCGATCAAGGAGCTTCAGCGGTGTTATCAAGCGTTACGGGAACGGGCCAAACGGCTTCCAAAGCAACCGGGCCTCTTCCCCCTCATCATCCTGCGCTTGCGCCTTCGCGCGTCGGGATTTTGCTGGTCAATCTTGGAACGCCCGATGGCACCGATCGTAAATCCATGTGGCGCTATCTGCGCGAGTTCCTGTCCGATCCGCGCGTCATCGAACTGAACAAGGCCGTCTGGTATCCGATCCTTTACGGCGCTGTGTTGACCACGCGTCCGCAAAAATCGGGCGAAAATTATGCCCGCATCTGGAATCGTGAGAAGGACGAATCGCCCTTGCGCACCTTCACGCGCTCGCAGGCGGAAAAGCTGGCGCACCGGTTTGCCGGCGAACCTGTCGCTGTCGAATATG
>JAFAGL010000196.1 GCA_023422735.1 Pseudomonadota bacterium | reverse complement strand
AGCGGCGGGTTTGATGGGGACAGGTTGTTCCATTGATGGCCTCGATAGGGCAACCCGTCTCCGCACCGGCAAGTGAGCCAGTTCGTGCGATGATGCCGTGAGTGTGTGGATGGAGGCTGTGTGCTCGAATGGTCCGCGCCTGTTCGAAGGCACGGACCAAGTATTGCGTTATTGGACCTCGGCGGCCAGGTCGAGGAAGCGTTGGCCTTCGGGGACTTCTTCCACGAAGGCCTTGTAGGAGGTTTCCTTCGCCAGTGTACGCCACGCCTCGAAGTCTTCCGGCGTCATCTTGGCAATCTCCACGCCAGCCTTCTCGAATGGTGTGATGGAAGCAGCGTCTTCCTTTTTGGCTTCTTCGAGATAATAGGCTTCGGCCTTGGCGGAGGCCGTCGTGAGCGCTTCCTGCTGTTCCGGGGTCAGACCCTCGAAAGTTGTCTTGTTGATCAGCATTGGCTGATACATGAACCACAATGCGACATCGCCCGCCGGTGTGTAGCAGCCAACCTGCTCGTACATACGATAGGATACAAAGGATGACGACGACGTGTTCAGCGCGTCGATAATGCCTTGCTGCATGCCGCTATAAGCTTCGGAAGATGGCATTGAGGAAATCGATGCGCCGGCTCCTTCAAGCATTTGCTCAAATGCCTTTCCCGCGGCGCGAACGGTTTTGCCTTTCACATCATCGGGCTTGGTGATGCAGCCGGTTTTGGAAGCAAATCCGCCGGCGAGATAGCCGTGCACCAAGACCATGACGTCGTCTTCGGCCATGATATCCTGGATCGCCTTCATGAACGGACTGTCGTTCATTCGTGCCGCGTGGTCATGATCCTTGATCAAACCGGGCATCAAGGTGAGATTATATTCAGGTCGTTGCCCGCCGGCGTAAGAGAGCGGAAAAACAGTCATGTCCAGTTGCCCGCGCGACACCGGCATGTATTGCTCGGTCGCTTTGAACAAAGACGCAGACGGAAAAATCTTGATTGTCAGATCGACATCGGCCGCAGCCACGTCATCGGCAACCATTTGCGCGATGCGATGGCGCACATCATTCGTCGAAAACTGGTGCGATAGCCGCAGTTCGGTGGCATTTGCCAAACCGCAAGCAAGTAGCGTCATGGCGGCTGAAGCCGCGAGCGTTTTTAACATTGGTTCCTCCCAACCGGTTTGGCAAACGCGACACCTCCCTGCCGACGATTGCCTCGGTCGCAGCAAACTTGTCATTGCATTTGTTGTCAACCCTCTTGTATGCAAGGCAATGGTATCTTGTTCACAACGCTGAAAATTCATGTCCAGCCGGTCGGATAAAGTTCGCGAAGAATTGGAACAGTTGATCGTGGAGGGCGCGTTCGCAAATGGCGAGCGTCTCGATGAGATCAAACTGTCACAACGATTCGATGTGTCGCGCACGCCGTTGCGGGAGGCATTTCAGGCACTGGCTGCATCGGGTTTAATCGATCTTGAGCCACGGCGCGGCGCCTTCGTGCGTCACCCGGCCTTCGAAGAAGTGATCGAGATGTTCGAGGTGATGGCGGAGATGGAGGCCTTTTGCGGGAGGCTTGCTGCCCGGCGCGTAACGCCGGAACTGATCGCGCAATTGTCGAAAACCGTCATCGAATGCGAAGAAGCTGTCGCCGCAGGCCAGGTTGATGCCTATTACCGGGCCAACGAAGTGTTTCATTTCCTGATTTACGAAGGATCCGGCAACACATTCCTGGTTCGGGAGGCCAGCAAACTGCATCGCCGGCTCAAGCCCTATCGCCGCATGCAGCTCAAGGTTCGGGGCCGCATGTCGCAATCGCTTGCAGAACATCGCCAGATCCTGGAAGCACTGGAACAGGGCGATGCAGATACGGCCATGAATGTCCTGCGCGATCACGTCGCGATCCAGGGCACCAAGTTCAATGATTTGATCGTCAGCTATCGTCGCGCAGCGGAAGCAAAGCCGGCTCGATCGCTTTGAAAGCGCCGCCGCTGGTTTTTATCGTCCCTTGAAGACGGGTTTGCGTTTTTGCGCGAAGGCTTGGCGACCTTCCTGATAATCTTCGCTCGCAAAACATACTGCGACAGCCGCGTCGACCGCATTGATTTCGCGTTGTTCGGCATCTCGATTGACTTGTCGGATCGCAAGTTTCGCGGCTGCGATCGTCATCCGCGCATTGCCCGCGACGTCGGAAAGATAGGCTTGAACTGATTGATCGAAATCTGAATGACCGGAACGCAACGCCTCGATAACGGCGCCATGCTTGGTGATCAGCTATGCAACGGCCTCGGGCAATGTGGGATCCTTCTATCTGCAAAGGCTGCATTCCAAATCGATCATCGTGACCCGGCCGACGCTGCGAAACTGGATCGCCAATCCGCGCGAATTAAAGGAAGCGGCCGACCGGCTGTTCGCGACCGTGAAGACCGGGGAGATTGACCTGCCTGTTAGCGATTGTCTTCCTTTGGAAAAGTCCGCCGAGACTCACGCACGCCTTGACAGCCGGCGTTTGACTGCCCCGATGGTGTTTGTTCCGTGATTGCCGTGAAGGACGTAAATATGACCATTGAAAGTTTTCCGCCTGATTGGCAGCCGCAGCAGAACTTCGCCGATGGAAAGGTCGGATTGCGCATCGAAGACGGGATCGGCGTTCTAGCATTTCAGAACCCTGAAAAAATGAATGCGTTGGACGACGCCGCTACCGGCGGAATGGTGGAAGCGCTGCAAGTTGCAAGAAACCAGGTTCGCGTTCTGCTTGTCACGGGCACAGGAGGCAAAGCTTTTGTTGCCGGGGCCGATATCGGCAGTTTCGACGAGCAGCCGCGTAAGGGCGGAAGCTTCGTGGAACGGCAGCGGGCGCTTGCGCAATTTCCTGTGCCCACAATCGCGGTTATTCGCGGATATTGTTTGGGTGGCGGCGTCATGACGGCGCTGAATTGCGACTTTCGCTTGTCGGACCGGGATGCGCGGTTCGGTATCCCGGCAGCCAAGCTTGGCATTGCTTATGGCTATGAAGGGCTCAACAGATTGGTTGATGCCATCGGTCCGGCGAGAACCAAGCGGCTTTTATATGCGGGTGATACGGTTGATGCGCAAACGGCTTATGACTGGGGACTGGTCGAGCATCTTCATGAAATAAGCGATCTTTGGGCCGAGGCTTTCAAGCTGGCCCATCGCATTGCAGCGAACGCCCCCCTTTCGATCCAGGCAACCAAGCTCACGGTCGAGCAGATCGTGTTCGATCCGCAGATGCGTGACATGGCGGCGGTGGAAGAAATCTCAAGGCAATGCCATCTCTCCGAAGATTTCGCTGAGGGTCGGCTCGCATTTCGCGAAAAGCGTGCGCCGGTTTTCAAGGGACGCTGAGCATGGGACTCGATCTATATCACGCGCCGAAATCGAGCGCCTCGCGCGCGTTGGCCTCTCGCCCGCTGCATGAAGCGGTGTGATCTGCGAATATCTCGATGCAGTTTTTCCGGGGCCTTCACTGCTTCCCTCCGGTCCCTACGACTTGGCGTTAATGCGTAACTGGATCCGTTACGTCGACAATCAGATCGGCCATCTGATCCAATTCAACTGGCGTCATGGTTTACACCAGCGCGCGCAAGCCATTTCGGAGCACCGGCCTATCAGCGGGCAGATTCCGGGGCTTTCAAGGAAAGTGAAGTCCGCGCTTGAAGCCGTAGCGCGGGCGTCGCTGTCAGATGGCGGGACCGAGTTGCAGTCTGCTGCCGTCCGTGAAGCGTGAAAAGCGGAAGCGCGTAAGGTCATGGCCCGGCGCGTTTCCTTGCAAAAGATCGGCGATCACGCGCCCCATTCCAGGACCGATGCCAAAGCCATGTCCGCTCAAGCCTGTGGCGATGGTGAGCCCCGGCAAGGTGGGGGCATGGTCGATGATCGGCACAAAATCCGGCATGGAATCGATCATACCCGCCCAGCTTTTCTGAACAGGAACCGTTTGGAACTGTGGGAACAACGCCTTGAATTCCCGCTCGATTGCCTTCAACGCGGTTGGTTCGGGCGAAGGGTTCAAGACGCGCATCCGCTCAAACGGGCTTTCGTCTTCGGAAGACCATTTGCGCGGCGTCGACCAGGCATCGGGGTATCCGCGCGGCGCTGCCGGCCAAAGCCTTGCCGCCAGCGGATTGGCGCGCAACGCTGGCAGATAAGCGCCCAGGTTTCGAAAAGCATCCCGTCCGATATAAAGCTGGCTGCTGCCACCCGCCGCCAAAGTGTAGCCACCATCTTGCCGGCGTCGAAAGGCAATATGCTCATCGGTTGCCGCGCCGGCGTGTATTTCGGGCAGGGGTCCGGTTGCCAACACGGTTGCGCGGACGCTGAGCTGGGGAATGGAAACTTGGTGGGCGCGCAGAAACAGCGATGACCACGCGCCGCCGGCGAGAAGCACGCTAGACGTCGCGATGCGACCTTTCTCCGTCCAAACACCGCTCACATGCCCGCTGCTGAGATCGAGCGTCCGCGCTGCGCAATCTTCAAGGATCACCGCACCTTCTCGCGCAGCCAGCCGCGCCAATGCCGGAACTGCAAGCCAAGGCTCGGCACGCATATCCGAGGGCGTCGTCAATGCCCCTTGATAGGATCGCGCCATGCCGTGAATGCGTTCGGAAACCTGTCCGCCGGTCAGGAAATGCGTATCGACGCCATGTTGTCTCGACGTTGTGACGAAGCTTTCGAACTCTTCGAGATCCTTGTTCGTCCGTGCGAGATAGGTCACGCCGGTCTGGTTCAGTCCGACATCCTCGCCACTGGCCTGCACCAGTTCCTTCCAAAGTCTTCGCGATTCGACCATGATCGGCATTTCGGCCGGATCGCGACCTTGTTGGCGGATCCAGCCCCAGTTGCGCGACGATTGTTCGGCGGCGACGCGGCCTTTCTCAAGGACCACAACCGAAACTTTCTTTCGGGCAAGAAACAGCGCCGTCGTGATGCCGACGATGCCGCCGCCGATGATGACGACACCCGCCTTTGCCGGCAAAGCTGCGCTGAACTGTGCGGGCGTGTCGAGGCTGAAAGGAAATACTGTCCGATCCATGATCTTTCGAAGCTCACCGGATTATGCAGGGTCATCGCGCTTTACGCGCTTCCCTCAATCCAGCAAACAACAGCACAAGCCCGGAAAGTACAAGTAGCCCGCCGCCAAGCGCCTCATACAAAAGCACACCGGCAAGTCCGCCGGCGATAAAAGCTGCGATGGTCAGGCCGTGCAGCCTCAATATGGCCCGAACGGAGTGCCGGTCGCCTTGCGAGCGGTCGGCTATTGCCGCAAGCTCGATGCCGATATCCGTGGCAATGCCTGAAATATGGGTTGTTCGCACGCGCGCATTGGAAATGCGTGTGGTAGCAGCGTTCTGAAGCCCCATCAGGAAGCTTAGTCCCGGCACAAGAAAATGCCCCGCCACCTTCATGCCGGTCACCAGGGCCAACAGCCCAAGAAGGCAAAGCGCCACCGCTTCCATGCTGATCACATACGCGTAGATCGCTCTGCTGGCCCGGCGGCGGCCAATTCCGATCAGGCTTGCCGCAGTGAATGAGCCGGCGATGAAAGCAACGAGAATCCCGAAAAAGCCGAGCGCCGTCCAGAAATGCCCGACCGCGAGAAGATCGGATAACATGGAGGCGTTGCCGGTCATATTGGCCGAAAAAAAGCCCAGGGCGTGGAAGCCTGCCGAATTCACCGAGCCCGCAACCAGAGATAAAACCGCCGCCAACTTCATGTCGACGGCGAGACTTCGGTCAGCGCCTTCCTTGATCAGCATCTTCTCACCCCGCCCTTATCCGGAACGGATATGTTCGATCAGCGCGCTGCATCGCGCAATGCGCAAATCGTAGTTCGGCAGCTCGCCATCACGCCAGCGGCGTTTCTGAGGCATCGCGGAACTCGCCACTTGCAGGATCGCGGATGAGGAGCCTCCCGGTCGCAACTGCGAAATATGCGCCATGGATCTGAAGTTTGCCGCGCTCCACCAGAATACGCACACAGGGAAACGTCATCAGGTTGCGCAGGCTGAGTTCCACGGCTGCCAGTTCCAGCCGGCGCAGATAATCCGGATCGGCTTGGTCGAGGGATGCCAGGCTTTCCGCCGCGGGAGCGATCTGCGACATCCAGCGCCCGATGAAATCGCCGGGGGACAACGGTTCCTGCTCGTCGGCAAAAGCGCGGATGCCTCCGCAACTCGCATGTCCCATGACAACAATATGTTTCACGCGAAGGGCTTGAACGCCAAATTCGAGCGCGGCACTCGTCCCGTGCTGAAACTCGCGATCCGGCTCGTAAGGCGGTACGATATTCGCGACATTGCGCACCACAAGCATTTCGCCAGGCGCTGCATCAAAAATGACTTCCGGCGAAACGCGCGAGTCGATACAGCCGAACATCAAAATTTCGGGTTTCTGTCCGGCTTCGGCGAGTGATTGGTAGCGAGTTTGTTCGCCAACGAAGCGCCCGTTCAAGAAGGATTCATATCCTGTGCGCAAGCGTTCGGGAAAATTCATCGCCGTGCCTTTCGGGGTAAAAGCGTTGTCGTGGTTCGATCTAGCAGGATTCGACCCTGCGGCAAGCGCATGGCGAGCGCAAATCTCTCCCCTTTTCGAAATCGGGAACAAAGGGCCGCGCCACGGGTTCTTGCTTTTATGCAGGTGCGGCGCATGTCAATCGGACATGACGGTACGAGGAACAGGGCGATTTTTCCGATTTCCCGTTCTGACACCAACGCATTGGTAGACGAGCCTCTGTCCCGTCTGCGTCGCACCTGTTTTTCTCTTTATGGCTTATTCTTCTTCATTCGGCAGCCTTGGTGCCGCAGCTATTAACGCTCGCCCGAGATCCGATTGCGGATTGGCGATGATTTCTTTCGCGTCTCCGATTTCGACAATTCGTCCCCGATCCAGAATGGCAACGCGATTGGCGGCAGCTCTCACCACGCCCAGATCATGTGTGATGAACAGATAAGCGACGCGCGTTTCGCGCTGCACGCTTTTTAGCAGTTGCAAAATTTCGGCGCGGACCGAAACATCGAGCGCCGATACGGCTTCGTCCAGAACGATGAGCGTGGGTGAACTCGCCAAGGCCCGCGCAATTGCGACACGCTGGCGCTGGCCGCCTGAGATCTCGTGGATCGGCCGTTTCGACAGTCCAGCATCCAGCTGTACACGCTCCATCAATTTGCCAACACGATTACGGCGCTCTCCGGTATTGAACTTCGTGTGGATCTTCAACGGGTCTTCGATCACTCGTTTCACGGTTGCGCGTGGGTTGAGCGCGGCGAGCGGATCCTGGAAGACGATTTGCAAACGCGCCCGCATGGCCCGCATCGCTTTCGGGCGCAGCGAAAGAAGGTCCTCTTTTTCGAACAGGATTTCGCCACCGTCGGGCTCGATCAAGCGGGTAATCAAACGTGCGATTGTCGATTTGCCGCTGCCTGAAGGTCCGACCAGCGCCAGCGTCTCGCCGGCCTGGATCGAGAAGCTGACATTATCGGCGGCCACCACAGAAGACGTCCCGTGTTTATAGGTCTTTCGCAGAGATTTGACCTGAAGCAAGGGCAGCGCCATCACGCTTCCACCGCGCGTTGGGCCGCGATCAGTTGCCGCGTATAACTATCCTGCGGTTTGCGCATCAATTCAGCAGCATCTCCGATTTCAACCAATCGCCCTGAGCGAAGAACAGCTACGCGGTCCGCCAATCCGTGGGCTAGCGCGATGTCATGTGTGATGAAAACGAGCGTCATGCCTTCTTCATCCACCAATGTGCGGATGAGTTGGACAATTTCGGCCTGGACGATGGTATCCAGCGCGCTGGTCGCTTCATCGGCGATCAGAACCGAAGGTCCGCCTGCAATGGCTGCCGCAATGGCTGCGCGTTGGTGCTGGCCGCCCGAAAGCTGGTGTGGATAGGATTGCGCGATCCTTTCTGGATCTGCCAGCCGAACCCGATCGAGCAAAACGACTGCCTGCCTTCGGGCTTCCTGCGCGGAAAGCTTTTTGTGAACGTGGATGATCTCGGCGATCTGTTTGCCGATGCTGACGACAGGATTGAAGCTCCCGCCAGGGTCTTGAAACACAAAGCCCAGATCGCGACCGGGCAGGGGCGGCTGGTTGAAACCGGGCCATGTCAGCGAGCCGGTTGCACGTGCTCCAGAAGACAGGAGACCTGCCAGCGCCAGTGCGATGGTGCTTTTCCCAGATCCGCTTTCACCGATGATCGCCAGCTTTTCACCTGCCGCCAAATCAAGGTTGAGACCGGATAGCGCAGCGGTATCCTGACCGCGATAACGCAGTCCGAAGTCTCGGAAGCGCGCAAGTGGTGTCATATGAGAATGCTCATGAGCGGCTGTCGCGCGTGGTGCTTGCTTCGACCACGCCTTCGCCAAGAAGATAAACGGCCAGCACGGTCGCAATCAGTCCGGTTCCGGGTATAATCGAAAGATAGGGAGCGGAGCGCAGAACGGCGCGGCCTTCTGCGATCATCCCGCCCCAGGTCACGCGGTTGGGGTCGCCCAGTCCCAGAAACGAAAGGGCAGCTTCCGTCAGAACGGCTGCCGCGACGATGACGGATGACAAAGCGAGCACAGGCGGCATGGCATTCGGCAGGACTTCGCGAAAAGCGACCTTCAATGGGTGCATCCCGATCGCAACCGCCCCCGCTACGTAATCTCGTTCACGTACCGAAAGGACTTCCGCACGCGCCACACGGGCAGGGCCGGTCCAGCTTCCAAGCGCGATTGCGAATACGACAACCGTAATCGATGGGCCGACCACGCTGACGAAAGCCAGTGCCAGCAGGAAACCCGGCACAGTCTGGAACGCATCCGTAATGCGCATCAGAATTTCATCCACCAACCCGCCGCTGAAACCTGCCAGCGTTCCGACCACCGAACCCACCAGGATCGACGTGGCGGCTGCCGCCAGTCCGACAAGAAGCGATGTGCGTGCGCCCCAAAAAAGTTCCGCCAACACGTCGCGGCCGAGGCGATCCGTGCCAAGCGGAAAGCCGGTGTCCTGTAACGGGCGCAGCATGGCCGGACCGGCGATCGAAAGCGGATCGGCTGGGAAAAAAAGTGGCGCCGACAGCGCCATGAGCACCAGCGCGGCCAGCAAAAAACAGCCTGCCAATGCGGTTGGAGAGCGACGGAGCCGCGACATGAAGCTCTCGAGGGAACCTCGCTCGCGCCGACGCGCGGATCGAGCCACGCGTATAAAAGATCTACCAGAAGATTGATAACGATTACCAGAACTGCACTGATCAGGATAATGCCTAACAATAAAGGCGTGTCCCGTCCGGCGACGGCCTCTTGCGCCAAACGCCCGAGACCGGGAATGGAAAATACGCTCTCGATCACCACGCTTCCCCCCAGCATGGCTGCGGATTGCAGACCGAGCATGGTGACAAGCGGGCTCATCG
>JAFAGL010000061.1 GCA_023422735.1 Pseudomonadota bacterium | reverse complement strand
GCCCCGAGAATGCGGCGATGGTAGCGATTGCCGAGAGAGGTCAGTATCTCATAGGAGATTGTGCCCGCAGCTGCGGCAACTTGGTCGATCGGCATATTAGGCCCGACGAGTTCGATCCGGTCGTTGGGGCGCACGGCGTCTGCGCCGAGTTCCGTTACATCGAAAAGCGTAAGATCCATTGTGATGCGACCAAGGATTGGTACGTGCTTGCCATGAAGGAAGCCTTGGCCTCCCAGCCCATTCGTCGCGCGCAAGGGAACGCCTGATCCGGAAGATGAACGCAGATAACCATCTGCATAACCTACTGCGGCGACTGCGATTATGCTCTCGCGTTCAAGCACGGTTGAACCATAACTCACACCTTCGCCCTTGCGGCCGTCACGCACCTGAACGACCCGCGCGCTGAGCGAAACGACAGGATCGGACGTTTGGCCTGGAACGCCGGTGTAAAGCGCAATTCCCGGGCGGGTGAGCGCATGATGGAAGGCATTACCAAGGGTTATTCCGTAGGAATTTGCGAGGCTGGCAGGAACGCCAGGGAAGGCGTGGGTGATCATTTGAAATGCAGTCAATTGACCTTGATTTAATGGATGCTCAGGCTCGTCTGCACAGGCCAGATGGCTCATCAGCAGGGTAATATTCAAAGCCCGGGTCAGAGCGTTCTCTTCCGCAAATGCCAGCGCTTCAGACAAGGAAAGTCCTAGACGCGACATTCCGGTGTCGACATGCAGAGCGCAGGGGGCAGCTACGCTGTTTGCTCCACAATGCGCTTCCCAGATTGCCAGATCCTGTGCAGAATTGAGAACAGGAACGAGATTGGCGTGAGCGTAAAGCGCAGCAACCTCACGCCCAAACAGGCCGCTGAGGACAAAAATGCGAGCTTCCGGCGCATAGCTTCGCGCCGCGATACCTTCTTCGGGTGTGGCCACAAAGAAATCCTCGCAGCCTTCGTTCAAAAGCGCAGGAACAACGATATCCGCGCCGATGCCGTAAGCGTTGGCTTTCACCACTCCCGCAGTACGTGCCGGCTTGGATAGCTGGCAAAGCGCGCGATAATTGGCGCGCAAGGCATCAAGATCGATTATCAACTCGCCGCCGGCAATTCGGCTGTCGATGCCTTTCCCAAGGCTTTGTCTCAGTTCGGTGTTCACTCGTAGCGTTCCGGCAAGTGGCTATCTTCCGCAAGATCGGAAAAGCGAGTGAACTCGCCCTGGAAGGCAACCATAACTGTGCCTGTTGGGCCGTGGCGCTGCTTGCCGATAATGATTTCGGCCTTGCCGCGCGCTTCGGTCATATCACCCTCCCACTTTATATATTCATCGGTGCCCGGCTTTGGCTCCTTGTTCTTCAAATAATATTCCTCACGATACACGAAGATCACGACGTCGGCGTCCTGCTCGATAGAGCCGGATTCACGCAGATCGGAGAGTTGCGGGCGCTTGTCGTCACGGTTTTCAACCTGACGCGATAGCTGCGACAATGCCACGATTGGAACATTGAGTTCCTTGGCAAGTGCCTTGAGCCCCGTGGTGATCTCAGTGATTTCCTGCACGCGGTTCTGAGACGACTTTGCGCTCGAGCCCTGCATCAGCTGAATATAGTCAATCACCATCATGTCGAGTCCGCGCTGACGTTTCAAACGTCGGGCGCGTGCTGCCAGCTGCGCAATCGAAATACCACCTGTCGAATCGATATAAAGGGGCAGCTTCTGATTCATCTGCGAATAGGCGACAAGTTTGTCAAAGTCCGATTCGGTCAGATCGCCACGTCGAATCTTGGAGGAGGGAACTTCAGTTTGCTCGGAAATGATACGAGTCGCGAGCTGTTCCGCCGACATTTCAAGCGAAAAGAACGCAACCACGCCGCCGTTCTTGGATTCGAATGAGCCATCCGCCTGCTGTGCGGGTTCATAAACGGACGCGATGTTGAAAGCGATATTGGTCGCCAGCGAAGTCTTGCCCATACCGGGGCGCCCAGCCAGAACGATCAGATCGGAGCGCTGTAATCCACCCATGCGAAGGTCCAGATCGCGAATACCTGTCGCGATTCCAGACAGACCTCCGTCTCGCTGATAAGCAGCGCTTGCCATGTCGACGGCGGTCTTCATGGCATCCGAAAAAGACTCGAAACCACCGTCATATCGGCCGGTTTCGGCAAGTTCGAACAAACGCCGTTCCGCGTCTTCGATCTGCTCTTGGGGTGGCAGATCAACCGGCGCGTCATATGCGACATTCACCATGTCCTCACCGATGCCGATCAAGGCGCGGCGGGTCGCGAGATCATAGATTGCACGACCGTAATCGGCTGCATTGATGACAGTGACAGCTTCCGCAGCGAGTTTGGCGAGGTATAGCGCGACAGTCATATCACCGACGCGGGTATCGGCAGGCAGGAACGTCTTGATCGTAACGGGTGTGGCCATCTTGCCCATGCGGATCATCTCCGCACAGACTTCCCAGATTTTACGATGCAGCGGCTCGTTGAAATGCAGCGGTTTGAGAAAATCCGAGACGCGATAAAACGCATCATTATTAACCAGAATGGCGCCCAAAAGGGCTTGTTCCGCTTCGATATTATGGGGCGCCTCGCGGTAAAGCGGGGCGTCATGTTCCGATGATTTTCTGAGCGCTTCCGCCATATGCCTCATGCCCTGATCTGTCACTTCCGTAGCAGATTAGGTCCTTCAAGTCCGGCTATCGGAGTTGTTCGATCCCGTGATCCACAGCATGTGGATAGTTGGCCAGTTTATAAACTTACCCTGTGCCCAACCGCTATCAGAAACGCGGGAACAAAACAAGAATTTGAAGGCACTCCGATCTCACGGCTGATCGAAAAGGGCCAGAGAGCCTGAAGTCAATCCTTCCGCCTAACAGACGGTGCCATAGTCGGGGTTATGTTGGCGGAAGGGAGGGGCAGGGGAATTTCGTGTTCCTGCTCATAAATATAATCGCGGGTCACCGGGAGGATGTCATTGCGCTTGGTTATCTGGATCTGGAAGACCATCATATCCTGCCAACGAAAGGCCGCCTCCGAACCCGAAAGATAAAATTCCCACATGCGACAGAAGCGTTCGTCGTAGATAGCTTTCGCTTCGGCGCGATTCGCCAGGAACCGCTCGCGCCACGCGTTCAGGGTGTCAGCGTAGTGATGGCGGAGAATTTCGACATCCGTTACCATCAAACCCGAACGTTCTATATGCGGTAAGACCTCCGAAAGGGACGGGATATAACCGCCGGGAAAGATGTATTTTCGGATAAAGGCGTTGGTTGCGTAAGGTGGTCCGTTGCGGCCTATGGCGTGGAGAACCATCACCCCATCTGGCTTCAGCAGAGTGGCGGCCGTTTCGAAGAAGGTCTTGAAATGATTCAGGCCGACATGCTCGAACATCCCGACTGAAACGATCCGATCGAAGCGTTCGTTCAGGCTGCGGTAATCGCGTAGTTCGAAGTGGACCTGATTATCCAGCCCGGCTGCTTGGGCTCGTTCGGTAGACACGGCGTGTTGCTCGGTCGACAGGGTGACGCCGAGAACATCGACGCCGAAATCACGCGCGAGATAAAGGCCCATGCCGCCCCACCCGGAGCCGATGTCGAGAACATTCTGGCCGGGCTGCAAAGCCATTTTAGCAGCGATATGCCGTTTTTTCGCGGCTTGTGCTTCTTCAAGGCTCATGTCCGGGCGTTCGAAATATGCGCAGGAATACTGCATGTCCTGATCAAGAAAGAGCCGATAAAGCTCGCCCGAAAGATCATAATGACGGTGCACATTCTCTTTGGAACGGCGTTGAGAATTAAGTTGCTGGAACCGCTTGAACAGGTTGCGAATGCGCTCCAGTGTCGGGCTGATATGGAGGTCGCCATTCGGTGCATTGCTGTAAGCGAGCTTCAAAAGCGCCAGCAAATCTCCCTCAAGGAAATCGACTTCCTCATCCATGAAAGTTTCAGCGAGAGCCAAGGTCGGGTCGAAGGCAATGGCTCGCTCGGCATGGCGCGTCTTGATGTGGATATGAACGCGCTCGCCTGATCCATCGCCAAATTTGTGGATCTGACCGTCAGGATCCGTCACGCGCAGATCGCCGTGATGGATGACCTTGTCGATAATACTATGCAGAACTCTGTACATTCCAGACCCGCACATTGGTAACGTTGCCTTAGTAATTATCCGATTTGTCGCGCCTGTGAATATGCCAGTCTAACAAAAAAGCCCGGGAACATGTCCCGGGCTTTGATCCAGAAGCATACCTGAAAAGGTTGCTCATAAGAGCAATCAGGCTTCCTCGCCGTCCTGCTCAACCTGACCTTCGTCTTCCTCATAGCCATCTTCATCCGGATTGAAGAAGCTGTCGGGACGGGCGTTTTCGTTGATATCTTCACCGTAGATGGCTTCGGCTGTCGTCAAAGTTTCACCGCGTGCCTGACGCTCGGCTTCTTCAGTCGAACGGGCGATGTTGAGGGTGACCGTGACTTCCACTTCCGGGTGCAGCGCGATCGCAACATTGGTCAAGCCGATCATCTTGATCGGGTTGTTCAACTCAACCTGGTTGCGGTTGACAGTGAAACCTTCGGAAATCAGCAGATCAGCAATGTCGCGGGTTGAAACCGAACCGTAAAGCTGGCCGGTTTCGCCAGCCGAGCGCACGACGATGAAATCCTTGCCGTCGAGAACGTCGGCAACCTTCTGAGCTTCAGACTTTCGCTCGAGGTTCCGGGCTTCGAGCTGAGCACGCTGGCCTTCGAACTTCTTCTTGTTGGATTCATTGGCGCGCAGCGCCTTGCCCTGCGGAAGCAGGAAGTTGCGTGCGAAGCCGTCCTTGACCTTGACGGTGTCGCCCATCTGACCGAGGCGCGCGATGCGCTCAAGGAGAATAACGTCCATGATACTTGTCCTTCAAACATGGCCTGATGGCCTGAATTGCGTTGGCTCGCAGGGAAGGACAGGGTGGAGAAGCCACCACAAGCGCTGTCCTGCCACGCGGCAGTTAGGGCCGAAGCCCAACTCGGTTTTCCAGTTTTTCTTTTCCGCCGACCGGAAAAGAAAGCAGGCGGCACGAATGCCGCCCGCAAAAGCTTACTTCACGACGTAAGGCAACAAGCCAAGAAAGCGAGCGCGCTTGATCGCCTTGGCGAGCTCGCGCTGCTTCTTCTGGCTCACAGCCGTGATCCGAGAAGGAACGATCTTGCCGCGCTCGGAAATATAGCGCTGCAACAAACGCACGTCCTTGTAATCGATGCGAGGAGCGTTCGCGCCCGAAAACGGGCAGGTCTTGCGCCGGCGATGAAACGGACGGCGGGTCGGGATCTGATTGACGTCAACCATTATTCAGCTCCTTCCGACGCCTGCGCTTCACGTGGACGGCGCGGGCCGCGATCACCACGATCGCCGCGGTCACCACCGAAGCCACCACGGCCGCCGCGGTCACCACGATCGCCGAAACGGTCGCCGCGTTCGCGGTCGTCACGCTTCTGCATCATGGCCGAAGCGCCTTCCTCGTGCTTCTCGACCTTGATGGTCATGAAGCGAAGGATGTCTTCCGACAGACCCTGCTGGCGCTCAAGCTCGGCAATCGCTGCGGCAGGCGCATCGATGTCGATCAGCGTGAAATACGCCTTGCGGTTCTTGTTCATACGGTAGGTCAGGGACTTCAGTCCCCAGTTCTCGATCCGGCCAAATGAACCGCCCAAGCCTTCGACGACGCCCTTGTACTGTTCGACAAGTGCATCGACCTGCTGCTGGGACAGGTCCTGACGGGAAAGGAACACATGTTCATAAAGAGCCATTGTTCGCCTTTCTCTGTTGATCCACCAGCACCGACGGCAAAGCCTCTGCGAACCTTCAACGTGCCGTAGTTGAACGCGGCTGGAGAAAGGCGCAATGTCGAGACGGTCGAGAGCGGAGACACGGGAGGCGTAGACCTTTTGGTCTCGCGACACGAGCCTTGATCATGGATCAAAACCCGTAGCCCTCCGTTCAGCCCCCAGTCGGAACCGGCAGAATGGCGCGCTTATACAGAGGAATGGTGCAAAAGCAAGGTGCTGCCCGCATAATCCGCTTTTATTGCCGGTGCTGTGCAAGCGCTCAAGAGGTGTCATCAACTCCCCAAACCTTGACATGACAGCTGCGCTTGCGCCACACGCCCCGCCAATCGAAGGATGACAAAATGAGCGTCGCATTCACATTTCCCGGCCAAGGCAGTCAAACAGTCGGCATGGGCAAAGATCTTGCCGAAGCGTTTGCCGAAGCGCGTACGGTGTTCGAAGAGGTCGATGAGGCGCTCGGCGAACGGCTTTCACAACTCATGTGGGAGGGGCCCGAGGAGATTCTGACGCTTACGGCGAACGCACAGCCGGCCCTTATGGCCGTCTCGCTGGCCGCGATCCGTGCAATGGAAGCGCGTGGATTGAGTTTTGCAAAAAACACATCCTACGTCGCAGGCCATTCGCTGGGCGAGTATTCCGCTCTCGCCGCGGCGGGGACTTTTTCGATCGGCGACACTGCACGACTGCTACGTATTCGTGGGAACGCTATGCAGGCGGCGGTTCCGGTGGGTGAGGGTGCAATGGCTGCCATCATCGGCCTCGACCAAGATGTCGTGGAAGAGGCATGCGAAGAGGCTGGACGAGGTTCGGCATGCCAGATCGCAAACGATAATGGCGGCGGACAGTTGGTAATTTCAGGCGCAAAGCCTGCAGTTGAACACGCTGCTCGCTTATGCACGGAAAAAGGCGCCAAGCGCGCTTTGATGTTGCAAGTCTCTGCCCCCTTCCACTCAGCCTTGATGGCACCTGCAGCCGAGGCGATGCGTGAAGCACTTGCGTCCGTTCATAAAAATGCGCCCAAAGTTCCGGTGGTTGCGAATGTGGTTGTTTCGCCACTCAGCGATCCCGAAGAAATCGCCGCGCGTCTTGTCGAACAGGTGACCGGTCGCGTTCGGTGGCGTGAAACGGTCGAATGGTTCGCTGAAAATGGCGTTTCCACGCTTTATGAGATCGGTCCTGGTAAAGTCTTGTCCGGCTTGGCCCGGCGTATAGACAAATCGCTTTCCACGACAAATGTCGGGACGGCATCTGAGGTCGAAGCTGCGCTTGCGGCTTTGAAGTAACCTCGTCGCCTGGTATTGGAAGCGTTGCGTTGACAGGAGATAGTGCATGTTCGATCTGACAGGCCGGAAGGCCCTGGTAACAGGCGCCAGCGGCGGCATAGGTGAGGAAATCGCCCGCGCATTGCATGAGCAAGGTGCAATTGTCGGACTTCACGGGACGCGCCAGGAAAAACTCGAGACGCTGGCGGCCGAACTTGGGGACCGCGTCAAGATTTTTCCGGCCAATCTGGGCGACAGGGATGCCGTAAAGGCACTCGCACAGAAGGCTGAATCCGAGCTCGAAGGCATAGATGTTCTTGTCAACAATGCAGGCATCACCAAGGATGGCCTGTTTGTTCGCATGTCGGATGACGATTGGGACAGCGTGCTGGAAGTCAATCTGACATCCGTGTTCCGTCTGACACGGGAACTGACGCATCCGATGATGCGTCGCCGGTTCGGTCGAATCATCAATATAACGTCGGTCGTGGGTGTCACCGGCAATCCCGGCCAGGCGAATTATTGTGCTTCGAAGGCGGGTATGATTGGATTCACCAAGTCGCTTGCGCAAGAAATTGCGACCCGCAACATTACGGTGAACTGCGTGGCGCCTGGGTTCATCGAATCAGCCATGACCGGCAAGCTCAATGATAGACAGAAAGATGCGATCCTTGGTGCTATTCCCGCCAAGCGCATGGGAACTGGCAAGGAGATCGCCGCTGCCGTTGTTTATCTTGCTGCCAACGAAGCTGCTTACGTTACGGGCCAGACCTTGCACGTTAACGGCGGAATGGCGATGATCTGATCCAAGGGGTTGACGCGGGATATTTTAAGAGGGCGTAAGTCAGCCGGAAAAGACATTCGGCGTTAGAAACTGCGGCAGATCTGTTGCAAACCACCTGAATACAAAGTTTTTTCACCTTGATTAGCGGCAAAGCTGCCGCTAACCAGACTACTCAACGAAGGAAACCCAAGGGCCCTGTTATGAGCGATATCGCAGAGCGCGTTAAAAAGATCGTCGTCGAGCATCTCGGCGTTGAAGCCGATAAGGTCACCGAGCAGGCGAGCTTCATCGACGACCTGGGCGCAGACTCGCTCGACACTGTCGAGCTGGTCATGGCCTTTGAGGAAGAATTCGGCGTCGAAATCCCCGATGATGCCGCCGAAACCATTCTCACGGTCGGCGACGCCGTCAAGTTCATCGAAAAGGCGCAAGCCTGATCGTGATTCCGGGCGGCTTGTTGGCCGCTCGATCGAAGATTATTCGGGATCCTGAGGGATCCCGATATTCTCTTAGGAGGACGGCATGAGGCGCGTCGTCGTCACAGGCTTGGGCCTCGTGACTCCATTTGGCTCGGGTGTCGAGCATAGCTGGCAATCAATTCTGGCTTCCAAAAGCGCGATTGGGAAGATCGAGCATTTTGAGACGGAAGATCTCCCATGCAAGATTGCAGCGGTGATCCCGCGCGGTGACGGCTCGAACGGGACATTCAACCCGGAAGCCTATCTGGAGCCCAAAGAGCTCCGCAAGATTTCAGATTTTATACTTTACGGCATAGCAGCTGCTGACGAAGCGTTGGCCGATGCTGGCTGGAACCCGCAAACCGAAGCCGATCGCTGCGCAACCGGAGTGATGATCGGCTCTGGGATAGGCGGACTTGGCGGAATCGCTGAAAATGCGCTGATCCTGCACGAGAAAGGACCACGCCGCGTTAGCCCCTTTTTCATTCCCGGGAATATTATCAATCTTGTCTCGGGCCAAGTCTCCATTCGCCATGGCTTGAAAGGGCCGAACCATTCAGTGGTTACGGCTTGCTCGACGGGCGCTCACGCGATCGGCGATGCATCTCGTTTGATCCAATTCGGCGATGCCGACGTGATGGTAGCGGGTGGCGCAGAATCACCTGTTATTCGCCTTTCGATTGCGGGTTTCGCAGCTACCCGAGCTTTGTCGACCAGCTTTAATGATACGCCTGAGAAGGCGTCGCGTCCGTATGACAAGGATCGTGATGGCTTCGTGATGGGCGAGGGTGCCGGCGTTGTGGTTCTCGAAGAACTGGAACATGCCAAGGCGCGAGGCGCCAAGATCTATGCCGAAGTGGTTGGCTATGGCCTGACGGGAGATGCTTATCACATCACTGCGCCTTCCGAAGATGGTGATGGTGCTTACCGTTGCATGACGGCTGCGCTGAAGCGGGCCAATATTGCTCCATCAGAGGTCGATTATATTAACGCCCATGGAACTTCGACCATGGCCGACACGATTGAGCTGGGCGCGGTGGAGCGTCTTGTCGGCGAGGCTGCATCCACGGTTTCGATGTCGTCGACAAAGTCGGCGATCGGCCATCTGCTTGGCGCGGCGGGTTCTGTTGAAGCCATTTTCTCGATTTTGGCTATGCGCGACAATATCGCGCCCCCAACCTTGAATCTGGATAATCCGTC
>JAFAGL010000041.1 GCA_023422735.1 Pseudomonadota bacterium | reverse complement strand
TGTTGGCCACCATCTGCATCAATGTTGTGAGACTTGTCGCGCCGAACCGCTTCATGGCGACGGGCTTGACCTGGCGGCACACAGCCAGCGCCTGATCGCGCAGGCAATGGCCTTCTTCCAGAAGCATCAGCCGTTCCAGTGCAGGGTCATCGGGTGCGACGGGTGGAGCAATGAAATCGGGATCATCTGCGGGAACGGCCAGAAAAAAGCTTTCATCGAACACCGGCAGGGCCACGATCTGCCGGTCCTCGATGGGCATTGCGGCCACAAAGGCGTCGATCTCGCCGGCCAGCAGCCCATCCGTGAGTTCGGCCGTCACGGCCTCGCGCAATTCGAGTTGCAGGGCAGGGAAAGCTTTCTTCACCGCAGGCAACAAAGGCGGCAGCAGATAAGGCGCAATCGTGGGGATCACGCCAAGACGAAAGCGCCCTTGCATGGGGGCGGCGCGCTGGCGTCCGTGTTCGAGCGCGCGTGCGGCCTTCAGGATTTCGGCAACCGCAGGCACCAGCGCCTGTCCTTCTTCGGTCAGCATGACACCGCGCCGTGCCCTGTGAAAGAGCCGGAACTTCATCACCTGTTCGAGTTCGGCGATTTGCGAAGACAGCGCCGGCTGGGTGACGCCGCACAACACGGCGGCACGGCCGAAATGCAGCGTTTCCACCAGCGCCTCGAAATATTCCAGCTGTCGAAAACTCATCCTTATCATAAGAGGATCTTATCGAAGCGACAAGAAAACGCAATTTGTGATAATCGAAGCTTTTGCCTAATCTGCGCGCCGGAATCGGTCGCATGACCTTAACCCAGCTGATGCCAGGGAGACTTCACATGGACGCAGTGCCAAACGAAAAAAGCGAGGGCAAATGCCCTTTTACGGGCGCTTCAAGCAAGCCTTCGAACAAGAGCTGGTGGCCTGAAGGTCTCGATATTGAAATGCTGCATCGCAATTCGGATCTTTCCGATCCGATGGGCAAGGATTTCGATTACGCGGCTGAATTTGCGACGCTCGATCTCGATGCGGTTCTTGCCGATCTCAAGGCGCTGATGACGGACAGCCAGGAATGGTGGCCGGCAGATTTCGGTCACTATGGCGGCTTGATGATCCGCATGGCGTGGCACAGCGCGGGAACCTATCGCATTACCGACGGTCGCGGGGGCGCAGGCGCCGGTCAGCAGCGGTTCGCACCGCTCAATTCATGGCCGGATAATGCCAATCTCGACAAGGCCCGCCGTTTGCTTTGGCCGATCAAGCAGAAATACGGGCGCAAGCTTTCCTGGGCGGATCTGATGATTCTCGCCGGCAATGCCGCGCTGGAATCGATGGGCTTCAAGACCTTCGGCTTCGCTGGTGGCCGCGTCGATGTGTGGGAGCCGGAAGAGCTCTATTGGGGTCCAGAAGGTTCCTGGCTCGGCGATGAACGTTATAGCGGCGAGCGCCAGCTGTCCGAGCCGCTCGGCGCGGTTCAGATGGGCTTGATCTACGTCAATCCGGAAGGGCCGAACGGCAATCCCGATCCGCTCGCCTCGGCGCGCGATATTCGCGAAACCTTCGCGCGGATGGCGATGAATGATGAGGAAACGGTTGCGCTGATCGCCGGTGGCCACACATTCGGCAAAACGCATGGCGCGGGTGATCCCTCGCTTGTTGGACCCGAACCCGAGGCTGGCGCGCTCGAAGATCAGGGACTTGGCTGGAAAAGCACCCACGGCACCGGCATCGGTATTGATGCGATTACCGGCGGACCGGAAGTCACCTGGACGCAGGCCCCGACGCAATGGACCAATCTGTTTTTCAAGAACCTGTTCGAGAATGAATGGGAACTGACAAAAAGCCCGGCCGGTGCGAAGCAATGGGTCGCCAAGGATGCGGAAGCCTCGATACCCGACGCGTTCAATCCTGAGAAAAAGCATCTTCCAACGATGCTGACCAGCGACCTCGCCCTGCGGTTTGATCCGATCTATGAAAAGATCTCGCGACGCTTCTATGAAAACCCGGATCAGTTTGCCGACGCATTTGCCCGCGCTTGGTTCAAGCTGACCCATCGCGATATGGGGCCGCGCGTTCGCTATCTCGGACCGCTCGTCCCGCAGGAAGAGCTGATCTGGCAGGACGTTGTTCCGGCAAACGTACAAACCTTGAGCGAAAGCGATGTCGATGCCCTGAAAACGGCCATTCTCGCTTCCGGTCTTTCAGTTCAGGAACTGGTTTCGACGGCCTGGGCGTCGGCGTCCACTTTCCGTCGCTCCGACAAGCGCGGCGGTGCCAATGGCGCGCGCATCCGTTTGGAACCGCAGAAGGACTGGGAAGTCAACGAACCGGCGAAACTGCAAGCAGTGCTTCAGAAGCTGGAAAAGATCCGGGCCGATTTCGGCAATCAGGTCTCGCTGGCTGATCTGATCGTTCTGGCCGGCGGCGTTGGCGTCGAGAAGGCGGCAAAGGATGCCGGACTGGACATTCAGGTGCCTTTCAACAGCGGCCGTGGCGATACGAGCCAGGAACAAACGGATGTTCAGTCCTTTGAGCCGCTTGAACCGCGTTACGATGGTTTCCGTAACTACACCCATGGCTCGAAGCTGAAATTTATGAAGCCGGAGGAAGCTCTGGTGGATCGGGCTCAGCTTTTGACGCTGACAGGACCGGAAATGACGGCGCTGCTTGGTGGATTGCGTGTT
This sequence comes from Pseudomonadota bacterium, assembly GCA_023422735.1. GTDB lineage: Bacteria > Pseudomonadota > Alphaproteobacteria > Rhizobiales > Rhizobiaceae > Tianweitania. Next base: position 6,891 of record JAFAGL010000041.1, on the reverse strand, counting down.
CTTGGAGCCAACTACGGTGACACGAAACATGGTGTTTTCACCAATCGGGTCGGTACGTTGACGAATGACTTCTTCGTCAACCTGCTGGATATGGCCACCGAATGGCAGGCACCGGACGCGAATGGCATCTACCAGGGTGTTGATCGCAAAACAAAGGCAGCGAAGTGGACTGCGACCGCGATCGATCTGATCTTCGGCTCGCATTCGCATCTGCGCGCATATGCTGAAGTTTATGCAACCGTCGATTCTCAGGAAAAGTTTGTCCGCGATTTCGTCGCGGCCTGGACAAAGGTCATGAACGCCGACCGTTTCGATCTGCGCAAATAAAGCACATTCGGCGAAATGCGCGAAAGGCCGTCCCTCCGGGGCGGCCTTTTTTGCTGGCGTTTCCTTTGCCGTTCCATAGCCAGTCCACGAATTGCGTGTAAGTTTGGCGCGGCAACACGCAGGAACCATCCCGGGGACCATTCAATGGAAGCGAGCGCAAACAGCGAAACAGAGCAAAAGCCACAAAACGGCGTATCTTCCGGAACGCCGGAAGTTGCAGCATTTCACGACCCGCGCACGGGCAGCGTGCAATATGTGGTCAGCGATCCGCAGACCAAGACCTGCGCCATCATCGATCCGGTGTTGGATTATGACGAAAAATCCGGATCAACAAAAACCGGGAACGCCGATCGGATTCTGGCTTTCATTGCCGAAAACAAGATGTCCGTGGCCTGGCTCCTCGATACGCATCCGCATGCGGATCACTTTTCAGCGGCCCATTATCTCAAGGAGAAAACCGGCGCTCCCACAGCGATCGGGGCGAGGGTGGTGGATGTCCAGAAGCTTTGGAAAGACATCTACAATCTGCCTGAATTCCCCACTGATGGCCGGCAATGGGACCGTCTTTTTACCGATAATGAGCGGTTCAGGCTGGGCGAGCTCGAAGTCTCGGTCCTGTTTTCGCCGGGGCATACTCTGGCCTCGATCACCTATGTGATCGGCAACGCTGCCTTTGTGCATGATACGCTTTTCATGCCCGATAGCGGTACCGCGCGCGCGGATTTTCCCGGCGGCGATGCCCGTGCGCTGTGGAATTCGATCCAGCGGATTCTCGCTTTGCCCCAAGAAACGCGCATCTTCACCGGCCATGATTATCAGCCCGGTGGCCGCGACGCCCATTGGGAAAGTACGGTCCGCGAGCAGAAGGCGTCGAACAAACATGTTTTCCAGCAAACGGAAGACAGTTTCGTCGCCTTGCGCGAAGCACGGGACAAGACACTACCCATGCCAAAGCTCATCTTGCACGCGCTTCAGGTCAACCTCGCCGGCGGCCGGCTTCCCGAACCGGAAGACAATGGCCAGCGCTATCTGAAAATCCCGCTGAACGCTTTGGACGCCCCGGTCTGGTAGGCAGGCGGCTTTGCCTGCCCGGGCCTCATTCCCACTCGATGGTGCCGGGCGGCTTCGAGGTCACGTCATAAACGACGCGGTTGATGCCGCGGACCTCGTTGATGATGCGGGTTGCAGCGCGACCGAGGAATTCCATGTCGTAATGGTAGAAGTCGGCGGTCATTCCGTCGACAGAGGTGACAGCACGCAGCGCGCACACGAATTCATAGGTGCGGCCATCGCCCATCACGCCCACGGTTTGTACCGGAAGCAGCACTGCGAAAGCCTGCCAGATCGCATCGTAAAGGCCGGCCTTGCGGATCTCGTCGAGATAGATCGCGTCGGCTTCGCGCAGGATCTCCAGCTTTTCGCGGGTGATGCCGCCGGGGCAGCGGATTGCGAGACCCGGACCCGGGAACGGGTGGCGGCCGATGAAGCTGTCGGGCAAGCCAAGCTCCTTGCCGAGAACGCGGACTTCATCCTTGAAGAGTTCGCGCAGCGGCTCGACGAGCTGCATGTTCATGCGCTCAGGCAGGCCGCCGACATTGTGGTGCGACTTGATGGTGACCGAAGGTCCGCCTGCGAAGGAAACGCTTTCGATCACATCGGGATAAAGCGTGCCTTGAGCGAGGAAATCGGCGCCGCCGAGCTTCTGGGCTTCTTCCTCGAAGACTTCGATAAACAAGCGGCCGATCGTTTTGCGCTTCTTTTCCGGGTCGCTTTCGCCTTCCAAAGCGGAAATGAAGCGGTCGGATGCGTCAACGAGAATCAAGTGCAGATTGTAATGCTCGCGGAACATCTTGACGACATCCGCGGCCTCGTTCTTGCGCATCAAACCGTGGTCGACGAGGATGCAGGTGAGCTGCTCGCCAACCGCTTCATGGATCAGCAAGGCCGCAACCGAGGAATCGACGCCGCCCGACAGCGCGCAGATGACCTTGCCCGAACCGACCTGATCGCGGATTTGCTGGACGGCGTGCTCGCGATAAGCGCGCATGGTCCAGTCGCCTTTGATGCCGGCAATGCGGTGGACGAAGTTTGCAAGCAGCTTGGCGCCGTCCGGCGTATGCACCACTTCCGGGTGGAACTGGACGGCGTAGAACCGGCGCTTGTCGTCGGCAATCGCGGCATAAGGTGCGCCGGTCGATGTTGCCACCACCCTGAACCCGTCGGGCAAGGCGGTCACACGATCGCCATGGCTCATCCAGACCTGATGGCGCGTTCCGCTTGCCCAAAGGCCCTGGAACAACGCGCAATCATCCTGGATATCGAGAAAGGCGCGCCCGAATTCGCGGTGATGGCCGCCTTCCACCGAACCGCCCAGCTGGGCGCACATGGTTTGCTCGCCATAACAGATGCCGAGCACCGGAATACCGGCCTCGAACACTTTTTGCGGTGCGCGCGGGCTGCCGATCTCGGTGGTGGAAGCGGGGCCGCCGGACAGGATGACCGCCTTGGGCGCAATCCGGTCGAATGCTTCTTCAGCCGACTGAAACGGGACGATTTCGGAATAAACACCGGCTTCTCGAACCCGTCGCGCAATCAACTGCGTGACCTGGCTGCCAAAGTCGATGATCAGGACTGTATCGGGGGCAAGTTCTTCGCTCATGTCGAGGCTCTAGAGAGAGTTTCGCTGCGATGCAAGATCAGAGCGCGATGATCCCCGATTTCAAACCGGTTTCGAGCTTATCAGCCGGCAATCCCGTCGCGCCCGATCACGGTCATCATGGTTCCCGTCATGGTGGCGATCAGCTTCACTTCGCCATCCGCGCCAAAGGCGTAGGCTTGTCCGTCCGCGACCACGATGGTGCGTCCGGGCTTGGTGACATTGCCCCGGAAAAGAAACCGTTCGCCTTTGCCCGGTGCCAGCAGGTTGACCTTGAATTCGATCGTCAGCACAGCCGCATTTTCGGGCATCATCGTATAAGCAGCATAGCCACAGGCCGAATCCATGGCGGTTGAAATGACGCCGGCATGGAGAAAACCGTGTTGCTGCGTCAGATCCTCGGAAAAATCGAGTTCGATCTCGACGATCCCCGGTGTCACGCTGGTCAAGCGCGCTCCGATCGTTTGCATCACCTTTTGGCGGGCAAAACTTTCCCGGACCCGCTCTTCGAAATCGGTGTCTGCCACAAGTTTTGCATCGGCCATGTCAACGTCCCCCATTGCTCAGCTATCGCAAATGGAGTGCCGCAGTGCAACATGCTCGGTTATCGCTTCAGTTCAAAGCAAGCAGGCCGATATTCAGATAGGTCGCAAACGCCACCCACGCGGCATAAGGAACGAAAAACAGAGCCGAAAGGCGATCCGTATCGCGGGTCATATTGATGAAGGCAAGAATGACAAGCAGCAGCATGACAATGACGAACAAGGCAAGCGTCATCTGTTGCAAACCGAAGAACAAGGGCATCCAAAGAAAGTTCAGGATGAGCTGCGCCCACCAAAGTTGCATGCGGCGTCCGGTTGGCGAGGCCTGGAGACAGCGCCAGCCGACAAATCCGATCACAATGTAAAGCAGCGTCCAGGCCGGCGCGAAAAGCCAGTCGGGCGGATTGAACGGTGGCTTGACCAAGCCGCGATACCATTCGCCCGGACGGTTGGTGATGCCGATCAAAAGGCCGCCACCAAGCGCCAGGATCTGAAACAGCACAAAGGAAAGGACGCGTGTCATGCCGCCGGAATTAGCGCCGGCGCGTTGCGCGTCCAGTCTGCTCAGGCCGCTCTTTTCAGGCTCGCGAAGAAAAAGCCGTCAGTGCCGGTTTTGCGGGGGCTCATCAGAATACCGTGTGGCGAGAACCGCGCATCGCCCCGCCCAAGGCGATCATTCCAGAGCGCCTGCTGATCAACGCAGGTGAACTCGGGATGACGGGCGAGAAAGGCTTCCACCTGCCTGGTGTTTTCTTCCTCGAAAACCGAGCAGGTCACATAAGCGAGATGCCCTCCGGGTTTCACGAAACTGCGGGCGCGGTCGAGGATCGCCGCCTGTTCCGCCACGCGGATATCGAGCTGGCGCGAACTCAAACGCCATTTGGCATCCGGACGCCGCCGCCAGGTGCCCGATCCCGTGCAGGGCGCGTCGATCAGAACGAGGTCAGCCTGATTCTCAAGATGCGACAGGCTTTCCAGCGAAGCCACGGCCTGAACGTTGCGTGTTTCGGCGCGCTTCAAGCGGTCGAAGATCGGCGCCAAACGCGATTTATCGGCATCGTAAGCGAAAATATGGCCGCGATTTTCCATGTCGGCTGCAAGCGCCAATGTCTTGCCGCCGGCACCGGCGCAAAAGTCCAGAACCTGCATGCCCGCTGTCGCGCAAGCCAGATGCGCGGCGATCTGCGATCCTTCATCCTGAATTTCGAACCAGCCTTTCTGAAAAGCGGGCTCCACCTGAACATTCGGATGGCGGCCGGACCCTTCGATGGGCGGAATGCGCAATCCTGAGGGCGCGATTGCCGTTGGCACAGCGCCGGTCTGTTTCAATTCGTCCTGAACCCGTGTCTGGCTGGATTGCAGACGGTTGATGCGCAGATCGAGCGGCGGGCGATCGGCCAGTGCGGCCGCTTCGGCAACCCACTCTTCGCCGAAGGACGCCTCGAAGAAAGGCTGGCACCAGTCGGGCAGGTCGGCCTGGATCAGTTCCGGTGCATCTTCCAGCCGGTTGGCCTCGATCGCCGCGCGTTCCGCAGTGCTGAATGGTTCGGGTGCGAAGCGATCGCCTTCCAGCACCTGATCGAGAGTCGCAACCGTTTCGTTCCATTCGAGCAGGAGCGCGCCGAATGCGGCCGCGCGTGGCGATTCCTCACCGAGCTTCCACGCCGCCGAGCGCCGCCTTCGCAGCGCGTCGTAAACGATATTGCCGATGGCAGCGCGGTCGCCTGCGCCCGCGAAGCGGTGCGAAAGGCCCCAGTCCTTCAAGGCATCGGCTGCTGGCCGATGGCGCTTTTCCATATCGGACAGCACTTCGATTGCTGCCGCCAATCTGCCGCCTAAACGCATGTCGGTATTCCCCGCTTCGGATTGACCCGTTCGGGGAACTTGCTAACGGCAAGCGCGCGAAACGGCAAGCGCGGCACGATGTCGGCTGATCGTCGCGCCGTCGCCGCACACCTTGCGCAAACAGATTCATTCAGGGTGACGGCACACATCCACCCATTGGGCGCCGGTCAATTCGACGAGCCGGGCAGGGCTGATCCGCACAGCGGCATTCGTTGAACCCGCAGCCGGGATTACTTCCGAAAAAGTGCGCAGGCTCTCATCGCAATAAACCGGCAGCGGCTTCACCAGCCCGAAAGGACATACGCCGCCAACCGGATGGCCCGTCATGGCTTCGACTTCGGAACGATCCAGCATCTTGGCTTTGCCACCAAACGCTGCGCGCGCCTTGGCATTGTCGAGGCGCGCAGTTCCCGCGGTTACGAGCAGGAAAACCCGGTCGGCGACGCGAAACGACAGAGTTTTGGCGATCTGGTCGGGCGCAACGCCATGAGCCTTGGCGGCTTCATCCACGGTCGCGCTGCTGTCTTCGGTTTGAAGAACTTCGATCTCGGGCGCATTCTCGGCGAAAAACGCTTTGACGCTGGCAAGGCTCATGTTTCATCCCGGCTTTGATAATCGCTCAAGGTCCTTTTAGAGCCGCCCGTTCGCGCGCGATCAAGGCCTCTTTCCGCGCCAATCCCCAACGATAGCCTGAAAGAGTTCCGTCATTGCGTACCACGCGGTGACAGGGAATTGCCACGGCAACAGGGTTGGCCGCGCAGGCACCGGCAACGGCGCGAACGGCGCTGGGCTGCCCGATGGCTTCGGCGAGTTGCCGATAGCTCCAGGTCGTGCCGGACGGAATTTTGCGCAAAGCCTGCCAAACGCGTTCCTGAAAGGCGGTGCCGCGAATGTCGAGCGGCAGCGAAAGGCCGATCTGCGGCGCCTCCACAAGCCCGACCACCGCCGCAACCGTGTTTTCGAAATCCGCATCAGCGCCCACAAGCGTCGCCGAGGCGAAGCGGTCCTGCAGGTCGGTCAGGAGATGTTCGGGATCGTCCCCCATCAGGATCGCGCAGATGCCTTTTTCGGTTCGCGCGACAAGAATGTGGCCCAGGCTGCATTTCCCCAGGGCGAAATGGATGACCATGGATTGTCCCTTTGCTCGATAGGTTTTCGGCGTCATACCCAAGACCGCATCTGCCTGACCGTAAGCGCGACTGCTTGCGCTGAAGCCCGCATCGTAGATCGTGTTCGTCACATTCTGCTCCGTTTGCAATTCGTCACGCCAGCGAGCTGCCCGCAAGGAGCCGGCATAGGCTTTGGGCGTGACGCCGGTTTCCTTCTTGAACAGCTTGTGAAAATGCGAAGGGCTCAGGCCCGCTGCGTTCGCGAGCGCCTGCAGGGAAGGCAACTCCGGCGACGTTTCGATCATGCGGCAGGCGTTCACAACGGCCTGGCTTTGGTCGGTCGGAACGAAATCCGTATCGGGACAACAGCGATAACAGGCGCGAAATCCCTGTGCTCGCGCTTGTTCTGGAG
>JAFAGL010000242.1 GCA_023422735.1 Pseudomonadota bacterium | reverse complement strand
GTTATAACTTCGGCTGTCAGGAGCGAGGACATGAATATTACGGTTCGCAAGATTGGGAATTCCGAAGGCGTCATCCTGCCGAAGGAAGTTCTGGAGCGCTTGAACCTCAAGGCTGGCGATCAACTTGAACTGGTTGAGAAAGCCGGTCTGGTCACCTTGCAGCCGGTCGATGAAACCTTCGAAAGCCAGATGGCTTCCGCGCGTCGCTTCATGGATAAATACAAGGTCGCGCTCCAGAAGCTCGCAGAATGAGCTGGGTTTTTCTCAGCCGCAGAGTTGTGGAAGCTTTTCACGCGGAACAACTGAGGCGACATGGGGGGGCGCCCGGCCTGCGCGATGAAAACGCCCTTGAAAGTGCTATCGATCGCGCTGAAAACAAAGCCGCGTATGGCGATCCAGACATCGCAGACTTGGCAGCGGCGTATCTTTTCGGGATCGCTCGCAACCACGCGTTCGTGGACGGCAACAAGCGAACTGCAATTGTCTCGGCAGGTGCCTTCCTTGACAACCATGGCTACGATTTGAGCGCTGACAACGGCACACTCTACGAGTTCGTGATAGGTGTCGCGTCAGGCGAGATTGGCGAGGAGCAGATCGCACAGTTCTTCCGAGATCATTTGATCCCGTTGGAAATTCAGAGCTAACCCAGCCCGACGATTTCCCATTCGCGGCCATTCACGACAGCCGTATCGCCCACACCTTTGCCAAACAGCGCCTGCGCCATTGGCGAGACGTGGCTGATCGTTCCGTTTGAAGGGTCGGCTTCATCCTCACCGACAATCCGCCAGCGCGCTGTTTTGCCGTCTTCGTTTTCCAGCGAAACCGTCATGCCGAAACGCACCACGTCGCTATCTTCCGGCGGTACCACTTCCGCGCTTTCGCGGCGCGCCAGCCAATAGCGCAAATCGCGTGATAGAACGGCCTGATGCGTCTTGTCCTCATCGCCGTCTGCCGATTTCACTGCCGCGCGTAGCCGCTCGATTTCGGCGTCAATTGCCGCCAATCCTTCCGGCGTCACAAGGTTGCGATGCGCGCTGACAGGCCGTTCGCCAAGATCTGCGATGGCGTTCTCGTTGGTTTCTTCTCGGGTGAAAGCGCGGCTCATCCACCCAAATTAGCGCTGCAAAGCTGAAACGGCAAATTACCCGAACGCTTCCGGCGTCCGGATGCCCCCGACCTTGATGCGGTTCCAGTTTGTGAACACCGGATTGGCTATTTCTTCCAGTTTCGAGGCAAGCTGCTCATCGCCGCGCAGAAGAATTTCCAGCACGCGCGCGACAATCGCCTCCACCGCACGCGCCGCACCGTCTTCGCATTTGATTGCGAAGCCAAGGCCGAGTTCGGGAACGGCTCCGCAGAACACGCCTTCCGCGCCGATCTTGACCATGATGCGGCCAGGTGCTGCCTGCATGATCCTTGTGTCCGCACGGTCGCTGCCCGCGACATAGAAAGGTTCATCCATGCAGGCCGCAAACAAGCGCCCGGCAGCCTTGGCGCGCTCGGTGCTCAGCCCCTCCCCGGTCGCCATTTTGGCAAAGCCACGCGCCATGCTCGACAGCGGGATGGCATAGGTGGGAATGGAGCAACCATCCGTGCCGCTCATGGCCGGATCATGTTTCGCGCCCGTCACATCCTCCATCGCATCGCGCACCGTTTCCTGCAGCCAATGCTCGCGTTTGACATAGCCGGTATGAGCGATACCGGAATGGGCACAGGTGCAAAGGAAGCCGGAATGCTTGCCCGAGCAGTTGTTGTGGAACTGGTTCGGCTCGCGATTCTGACCCGCCAGATCGATCAGCGTTTGCTGACGCGTCGGCCAGTGAGTGCCGCATTCGAGATCGCTTTCGTCCAGACCGGCGCGTTCGAGCATGGACTGCGCAAGTGCCGCATGTTCGGGCTCGCCATTATGTGAAGCGCAGGCCATCGCCAGTTCCTTGTTGCCGAAGCCATAGGCATCCGCCGCGCCTGATTCCACGAAAGGCAGTGCCTGGATCGATTTCACCGCCGAGCGCGGGAAAACCGGCGCATCGACATCGCCGAGCGTGATCACCTGTCCGCCGGCGGCATCCGACACGCACAAAATGCCGCGATGCCGGCTTTCCACCACATTGCCGCGCAGAACTTCTGCCAGAACCGGATTCGTCATCGTTTTTCGCTCCGCCGCATCTTTCAGGCTTTCGGCAAACTTTATAGTCCGTTGCCAAAGGTTGAGAAGGCTGAAATTTGCCAGTGCTCAATGCCGCGCCGCCCTGAAAGGCATGGAAATCGCGCATTTGTGACCCTAGTTAAACACGCCTGGACCTTAAATCTTCCGCGATCCCACATCATTTCCATTGTTCCGGCAGGTGCCGGGTGTTTGCGCTCATCCACTCTTCCGGAAAGCATGAAAATTCTTCGCTTCACAATCCTCTTCATTCTGCTCGTTTTCGTTTTGCCGACAGCGCTGACCACCGTCTGGTGGCTGATGCAGGATCGCCCCAACTCCTGGCGCTCGGCTGATTGGTCGGCAAGCGGCGTGCTGCCGGTCGTCAAGGATGCCGATGATGCCGCCGTTTACGTCATGGCCGCGCGGCTCGGCGGCCTGAAAGGTGCGGTTGCAGTCCATAGCTGGATCGTGACGAAGGAAAAGGGTGCCGCAAATTACAACCGCTTCGATGTTGTCGGCTGGGGAAGCCCCGTGCGCCGCAATGGGTATCCAGCCGATGGCCGCTGGTATTCCAATGTGCCGGTTATCATGCACGCCGTCACCGGCAAGGAGGCGGAAGCGCTGATCCCGCGCGTGGAAGCAGCCGTCAAAGCCTATCCCTATGCCCGGATCGGCGATTATGTCGTTTGGCCCGGTCCCAATTCCAATTCCTTTGTCGCGTGGATCCTGCGCGAAGTGCCCGAAATCGGCGCGCGTATGCCACCTAATGCCACGGGCCGCGATTTCGCGCCGGGCCTGTTTGACATATCCTGGTCGCCCAAAACCCATGATCTGCATGTCACCCTCGGGGGCTATCTCGGATTTGCGGTCGGCGCGACGAGCGGATTGGAATTGCATTTCATGGGCGTGGTCGCCGGGTTCGATCTCCTGCAACCCGCGCTGAAAGTCCCTGCTTTCGGGCGCGTGGATGCGTCCATTTTCGATCGGGGTGGGGACAAGGTCGCCAGCGTCACAAACGCGCCTTAGAACGGCTTGTTCTCCTGTCGTTGACCTGCAACAAACGATCCCGGCCGTGAAAACAAGGGGGACGTTTTCCGCTGGGTATCAAATCGTCACTGATCGCAACATTGGTTGCCGCCGCATTTTCCTTGCTCAGCATGGGAGCGCTGGGGGCTGGCCTTTATTATCTGGCTTCCCCTGTTCTCAATCCCCTGTTC
>JAFAGL010000219.1 GCA_023422735.1 Pseudomonadota bacterium | reverse complement strand
GTCAACCGGCGAAAATCGAACTTCAATCGGTCAAGCTGGAAACTCAAAGGCGCGACATCGTCTTTCTAACTCATTTCACCCGGATCGAGAATCTGCGCTCGATCTGCGATGTCGGATTGCTGCCGGTTTCCCAGCTTGGATCAGAAACCGTCTCTTTTCGTCGGAATGATCATGCCCGTTATGACGGGCGCCTGGATGCTGTGTCGCTTTCCATTTCTCACCCCAATGAACGGATGTTCTACAAATATCGCTGTGAGCAGCCAGATCAGGATTGGGTCGTCTTGCTGCTCGACCCTGCGATCCTTTGGCAACACGACGTTGCATTCTGCCGCTATAATGCTGCCGACAAGCGTATTAGAAAATTGTCGGTCGCAGAATTGAGTTCACCGAAGGCTTTTGCGGAAATGTTTGCGGATGAAACTGACGCTTTATCCCAAAGCCTTCGCCAAAATCTCCAACAAAGCGATCCCACAAATGTGCAGGCGGAAGTATTGGTGTTTGGCTCGATCGATCGGAGGCACATCAACGAGCTGGTCTTTCCGACGGACGATCTGAAGGATGCTTACCGTGATTGTTTGGAAGGTCGGCGCGGACGCGTCCAGCCGCTCGGAACCGGCTTTTTCGGACCGCGCTGGGCAGCGCGCAAACATGGAGCTCTACACTGATGGCCGTGCGCCCTGTTTTCGTGCCAGACCCGGGAGCGCCTCAGTTTGTGCGTGTGGAGATGGTCGAGTTCGAAGGGTTGCGGGTTTGTCGCTACAACAAAAACAACGCAACATCGACCATCTTCACGCGGCCGCGCGACTGTTGCTGGACACCCGGTCGCTGCTTGAAGTCTCGAGCAGATCGCGCGTGGCGTTGGGTATGAAGCTCAGCGCATTTAACCTTATGCTCCGAAAAAATGACGCCCCAAGGGTTCTTTGCGTTGAATGCGCTTTTCAAGGAAGCAAAGTATTCGAACAGGGGGGACCCTTCCGCGACCTTTATTCTGCAACTGCCGGAGATGCCAAACGCGATGCGCGGCTGCAAACTTCAGGGGCTCTGAAAGCCTTTGATTTCGAAGGGCAGCAATGGCCTCTCGAACCCAGAACCGCCTTTTATGACTGGATTTATTTATCCGCCCTGCGAGAACAGCCGCAATTGGCCGACGGCTTGAACCGGTATGGCGGTTTCACGGATATCGAGTTCAATCCATCGAAATCAGTCAATTGTCAGGCCCGCTCGGTCGCTCTGTTCTGCGCCTTGCAGCGCATGAACCAACTCGCTGGTGTCATGAACTCTCCAGCAGACTTTCTGGAGCATATGCGTGCCTCCAATCACGTCTCGTCATCTGTACTTCCAAGTCAAGGTGAACTGTTTTGAAGCTCTGGTGAGCATCAGCTTGGCAAAGCGGAGGGGATTGTGCCGTGTAGTCTTCGTCGAGCGTGTGGTCAAACTCGTCAAACATTGCAGCTACGCTTTGTTCGTCAGCAAATTTTCCAACGGCTGCGTCGCCAGCCTCAGAAATATGCGGCCGGCTGGTCCGACGTCATTCCCGATCTGCGACCAGCAATCCAGCTTGCTTTATCTAAGTCGCGGCAGCGACCGGGGCCAACTACGTATTCGAATATTTGCTTCCAGGATGTCGCGCCAAACCGCGATTTCGGGTATCGGAGGGCATTCCTGATTTGACATCTGCCTTCGGATGCTGTTCCACAATACTGACTTGTATGTCAGTAATTGTTACCGGAGGATTTCATGCACAGATTCTGGACGCTGCAACGGCGCCCTGGTTCCAGGATGCCGGAAGTCGAAGACTTTGCTCTCGAGAGCGCTCCTCTTGTGTCTGGGATCGCGGATGGCGAAGTTCTGATCCGCAACCGTTATCTCTCGCTAGATCCGTATATGCGCTGGCGGATGGAAGATGCAAAATCCTACGCGCCCCCTGTCAACCTCGGCGAGGTGATGGTCGGAGCTACGATCGGCGAGGTTCTGGAATCCGGCCACCCGGATTTTACAGCGGGCGATCATGTCCTGGCTCCCGGGGGCTGGCAGAGTCATGCGCGCGTTGCCGCTTCCCGCCTGCGCAAGATAGAGCGGGGAGCCTTGCCCCTTTCCGTCTTTCTCGGCGCGCTGGGCAGCCCGGGCTTCACTGCATGGGCGGGGTTGAGGCATATCGGCAAGCCGAAAGTTGGAGAGACCGTCGTCGTCGGGGCTGCGACAGGCCCAGTCGGCGCGATGGTCGGCCAGCTTGCGCAGGCTGCAGGTTGCCGGGTGGTGGCGATCTGCGGGGGCAGCGAGAAAGTTCAGCTTGCGACGAAAACGCTCGGCTTCGACGCTGCCGTGGATCATCGCGACCCGGATCTCGCTACCCAACTGGGGGCAGCTTGCCCCAACGGTATTGATGTCTATTTCGAGAATATCGGCGGAATAGTTCTCGAAGCCGTTCGACCACTGCTCAACGATTTCGCGCGTATCCCCGTTTGCGGACTGATTTCGCAGTACAATGCGCTTGGTGAGCCTGTCGACCTTGGCCCTTTCATGCAGGATATTCTGGTGAAGCGCCTGACATGGCGGGGCTTCATCGTCACCGACTTTCAAGCGGATTTTCCTGAATTTCTTGCCCAGGTTTGCCCTATGGTCGAGACGGGCGCGATACGTTTCATCGAGGACCTTCGCCAAGGCCTCGAACACGCGCCCGAAGCTTTTATAGATGTCCTGAAGGGGCAAAACCGCGGAAAGATGGTTCTGTCCTTGGGCTGAGCCATCACGGGCGAAGGCGTCGGCTTTAACGAGGATAGACCGCGTCAGAAGCCTTGTTGGCTCTGATCTGGGCAAAGAAGTCGCAGACTGCGTCGATCTGGCTGTCGAACATTTCCCGGCCGCTGATGGTTAGTGCTCCGGCGCGGTGTCCGAAACGAAGAAGCGCGGTCTGATCCGGCTCCATCACGCAATCCATAACGACAAGTTCAGGTGTCAGATAGTCAACCGGAACTGGACTATCGTCCGGCGCGTGCATTCCGACCGTCGAGGCATTCACAAGTATGTCTGCGGAACCGAAGCCAGTCTCGATCCTGACGTCTGAACAAAAAGTTTGAAGTCGTGCTTGCAATTGCGAGAGGCGATCCTGATCTGGGTCATGAATGCGCAGTGTTGCCGGCTGGCGTCCTAGTATCTCGACCGCTATCGCGCTGCCGGCTCCGCCCGCACCCAGTAACTGGACGACGCTGCCGGCGATCGCGACGCCACGGTTTTCTATCGATGCGCAGCAGCCGGTTCCGTCGAACAGTTCTCCCAGCCATTTCCCGTCTGAAGAGCGCGCAAGAATGGAAGCAGCGCCAGCCGCCCTTGCGCGCGGTCCGAGGCCGTCAAGCCAAGGCAATATCGCAGCCTTGTGCGGAACCGTGATAACGAGACCATCCAGGTTGCGGAGTTGCAGCAGCGCGGGAAAGGCAGTTGGCAAGTCTGCGGGCGCAATATCAAACGGAACAAGCACGGCATTCAAGCCGCACGCCTGGAGTGCGGGCGTTATGGCTTCGGGTGATTTCGCCTGGCTGATGGGATGGCCAATAATGCCGAACAGGCGCGTAGCGCCGTTGACGAACATGCTGGATGGCCGACGCGGCGGCGCTGGAATACGAGTCCTCATGTCAGGGGTACCAGCATTTTGCCGGGATTCATGATGCCATCTGGATCAAAAGCTTCCTTGACCCGGCGCATCAGATCTATTGCCGTCTCACCATGTTCCTGTGGCAGGTATTTCGCCTTCTCCTGGCCCACGCCATGTTCACCAGTGCAGGTGCCTTCCATCGCGATGGCGCGTGCAACAAGTCGAGCACTGAACTTCGTTACCGCGTCGATTTCCTCGGGATTGGAAATGTCCACCATTGGCTGAACATGAAAGTTACCATCGCCGACATGTCCCACTATGGGTGCGATCAACCCCGTCGCCTTCACGTCTTCGGCGGTTTCGGCAAGGCAGTCGGCAAGACGTGAGATCGGTACACAGACATCCGTCGGCAATGGCCGACTTCCAGGCCGCAAACCCACGCACGCCCAATAGGCATTATGGCGCGCCGTCCAAAGCCGGTTTCGTTCCTCGAGTTCGGAAGCGTGCTGGAGAGAACCGCCCATCTCGCTGGCTGCGATCTCTGCAAACAGCGCGACCTGCTCCGACGTCGACTGCGGGGTGCCATGAAACTCCAGCAGAAGCATTGGCTGGTCCGGCAATCCGAGTCCCGAATGCGTATTTACGGCCCGTACGGTCAACGCATCGAGGAACTCGATGCGGGCGACAGCAATACCGGACTGCATTGTGGCAATCACCGCATTACACGCGGCCCTGAGCGTCGGGAAAGCGCAGGTTGCCGCGACAACCGATTCCGGTATTGGATGCAGGCGTACAACCAATTCCGTTATGATCCCAAGCGTTCCTTCCGCGCCAACGAACAGCCGTGTGAGATCAAGGCCTGCCGAACTCTTCCGGGCGCGACTGGCAGTTTTGACGACTTTACCCTGCGGTGTCACGACAACCAGCGCGAGCACATTGTCTTTCATTGTACCATATCGGACAGCGTTGGTGCCCGATGCACGCGTCGAAGCCATGCCGCCTAGTGAGGCATCCGCCCCCGGATCAATGGGGAAGAAAAGCCCCGTATCTCTCAAATGTTGGTTGAGCGTGTTCCGCGTCACTCCGGCCTGAACCCGCACATCCATGTCTTCCGGGTGAACCTCAAGGATCGCGTTCATTCGGCTGAGGTCGATGCATATGCCACCGCGTGGGGCATTTAACTGACCCTCGAAAGAAGTACCCGAACCGAACGGTATGACCGGCACACCCAAGGCCGCACAAACACGGACTGTTTCGGCAACTTCATCCGTAGTCTCGGCAAAAATGACCGCATCAGCAGGTTGGGGGGCAATCCATGTCAACTGGCTGGCATGTTGCTCCCGTACACTGGCGCTTTCACTGATGCGATCACCAAAGATTGAGCGCAGGCGCGCGAGCGCTTCACGTGTTGCAGGGCAAACATATTGGGCCCGAGACTCGGGGTTTTGAGATGCTATGTCGCTCATCTGTCCTCCACTAATCCGTGACAATATCCAATATTGACCTGCATGCAAGTCAGTGTTAGGCGTTTCTCGAAATTGGGAGGTTTCGATGAAACTTGAGGATTTTCGGGTCAGCCTTGGGGAAGAAGTGCGCTTCGCGAAAACGATCGCGGAGAGCGACGTCTATCTATTTGCAGGGCTGACGGGCGATCTTTCAGAGGTTCATTGCAACGAAGAATACATGCGCCAGGGCGCGTTTGGCCAACGCATAGCGCATGGCGTTCTGACAGTGGGCCTGATGTCGACCACATCCACTCTCATGTATACGCCGCATGTAAAGCATTACGGCGGCTATACGCCGGTCTCGCAGGGATATGACCGCATCCGGTTCGCCGGCCCAGTCTTCTTCGGGGACACCATCACCGTTACTTATCGGGTGAAGTCTCTGGAGCCGGATCGTAATCGCGCTCTGGCCGACGTCGAGGCGCACAATCAGCGCGGTGAACTCGTTGCATCGGCTGTTCATATCATGCGCTGGGTAGAAATTCCGGCTGCCGGAGTTGCCGCGTGACCCACAATTCGGATCAGCCGAAAACAGCATTTGTCACCGGCGGACGGCGCGGAATTGGTCGTGCCATCGCGGTGGAGCTCGCCAAAAAGGGCTTTGACATCATCATCAACGATGTTGTCGACGACGATAATGCAGCCCAGACACTGGCGGCGATACGAGAAGCAGGTCGCAAAGCGACATTCATCGCTGGCGATATCGGCGATTTGGACGCGCAGGACGAATTGGTGGAGGCAGCCTGGGCGGCCGGTGGTAGCATCGATTGCCTGGTCAATAACGCCGGGGTTCAAACGGCTTATCGCGGCGATATGCTTAGTGTGCCTGTTGAAAGCTTCGACCGGCTTATGGGCATCAATGTGCGAGGCACCTACTTCCTCAGCCAGCGCATCGCACGCCGTATGATGGCGCACCGAGTGGGCGATCCTGCTCGCCCAGATCGCTCGATGATCTTCATTTCCTCCGGCAATGCGGTCATTGCGACGGAAACGCAGGCAGATTACTGCATATCCAAGGCTGGCATAGCCATGATGGCGACGCTCTACTCCCTGCGACTGGCCAGCTCAGGCATTGCAGTTCACGAAATCCGGCCCGGAATGATCCGTACCGACATGACTGCGGACGTCTTCGAGAAGTACGACGCGGCAGTGACCTCGGGCCGGGTTCCCCAACCGCGATGGGGTGAAGCCGAAGACATCGGCAGAACCGTCGCGGCACTGGCCGCCGGCGACCTGCCATACATGACCGGACACGCTTTCCATGTGGATGGCGGCCTGCATATCCGAAAATCCTGAGCAACTCGTATAGAGCCGGAGTTAGTAAATGGGCTTGTTCGAAGGACAAAGAGCGGTCGTTACCGGGGCTGCAGGTGGAATTGGACGCGCTGTGGCGCGCAGCCTGGCAGACGAAGGCGCCAAGGTCGCGATATGGGATGCCAACGCTGAGCGACTTGCCGCTACCGCTGAAGACCTGCGTGCGGGCGGCGCGTTAGTTACCACTGCTGTTCTGGACGTCTCCGATCGCGCGGCCGTCACGGAAGCTGCGGAGGCTGCTCGGATCGAACTTGGCGGCCCGATCACCCAGCTCGTCAACAATGCGGGCATTGGCAAGCTGGCATCGCTTGACAATGTTGAGGTGGAGGATTTCCGCCGCACACTTGAAGTTAATGTGCTCGGGAGCTTCAACTGCCTGCAGATCCTGTTGAACGACCTGTGTGACGCACGCGGCGTTGTTGTCAATATGGCGTCTTGGTTCGGCAAATCTGGACGGCCCTTCGCTATGCCCTACAGCGCCTCTAAGGCCGCTGTCATAGCCATGACCCAATCTGCCGCCTATGAACTGGCCGGTCGGGGTGTGCGTGTTAACGCCATCTGTCCCGGCACGATCGACCAGACGGAAATGCGTGCAGCAGCTGATCGTGAAGCTGCCGCTCTTGGTCTGCCAAGAGCCGCCGACAGAGCCTCGGCTATCCCGCTCGGCCGTCTCGGGACGCCGGACGACATATCGAAGGCTGTCTGCTTCCTCCTTTCACCCGCCGCTGCCTATATGACCGGCCAAGCGATCAACGTGACCGGCGGGCTTTGGATGACATAGCCGCTGAGGCAACACAGCAGCGCCCGCAAGGAGCGGGCAGAGTAACGGAGGGAGGAACCGTGTACGAATTTCTTGAGTATATCGTCCGAGGCGCGCTGCTGGGTGTAACCTATGGTTTGCTGGCATTTCCCGTGAGCCTCGTCTTCATAACGACCGGATCCGTCGATGTGGCTTTGGGCGCCTATGCTGTTCTCGCCGTCGCCGTCATGTATATGGTGGGCGGCCCGCTCGGCGTGCTGCTCGCCATCGGTGCGTCGGTGCTGGCGGCAGGCATTGTCGGCATTATATCGATGCGCCTCAATCGCCCGGGCGCCGTGGACCACCTCATCCCTGTGCTCGGAACCTTCGGCCTCGCCACGTTTCTTGAATCGATGATCCTGTCCAATTTTGGTACGGCGCCGATGATCCGGCAGCCGTTCGACACTTTCTGGAATGTCTTCGGTATCCGTATCAGTCCGCAGATTGGAATCAATGTCGCCATCTGTTTGATGATCCTAAGCGCTCTCTACTTCATCATCAACAAGACGCCGTTCGGACGCGCGATGCGCGCAAGCGCCGTGAATCCGATCGGCGCGGCACTTGCAGGTATTCCGGTCCGCCGGATCTGGTTCGCAACCTACATTCTCGGCGGCCTCATGGCCGGCGTAGCGGGAGTTCTGATCCTCTTCACAACCGGCGCGGATTATAGCACGGCGTTTACCCTGACTATCTGGGGCTTTGGATCGGCAATCATGTTCGGCCTTCGCAGCCCGCTGAGCGGCTTTCTGGGCGGACTGATCATCGGCATCACGCAGGCGCTCTGTTCGGGTTACCTGCCTAGCAGTCTTTCGACCACCGTGCCCCTGATCTTCATCTTCGTCGTACTTGCCCTCGGAAAGAACAACCAGATTGCCACGACGGGAGGACGGGTCTGATGCAACACGGCCTCCTTGAACGCTTACGACCGGCCCTCATCGTAGCGGTCATCATTGCGGTGCTGAGCCCATTCATTGCGTCCAACGCTTTCTGGCTCGATAATTCCGTAATGGTCGCAATCTTCGCGCTGATGGCCCTTTCCGCCGGGATGGCTTATGGGCAGGCAGGCATCCTGACCATGGCAACAGCGGCTTTTGCATCCGTCGGCGCCTTTGCAACGGCCATTCTGACCGTTCACTACGAACTCACACCTTGGCTTGGGCTGGTCGCGGCGATCATCCTCCCTGCAGTGCTCGCCTATCCGATGGCGCGCGGCATTGTCAGACTGTCGCCGATGCCACTCTCGATCGGAACCATTCTACTGAGCCTTGTCCTGGAGCACTTCGTTCGCGAAGGCGGCGACATCACCGGCGGCTATGTCGGTCTCTCAGGCATTCCATCGCTTTCAGGAGTTGACAGCCAATTTTCATTCCACCTGCTCGGCTGGGGAATTGTCGTGCTGGTCCTCATCTTTTATGTTAATCTCACCAACTCGGCGATCGGCCGCGCCGTGCGTACCGCCAAACATGACCCGCTGCGCGCAACCGCCGACGGCGTCAATGTCGCAAATGTTCTTGCTACCTACTTCTCGGTCACTGCAGCCGTGGCCGGCGTCGCTGGCTGGCTCTACGCCCATTATATGAGTTATATGGGGCCGGACTCCCTGACGATGCACGTCTCGCTTCGTATCATGCTGATGGCTGTGATCGGCGGCGCCGCGACCTATATCGGCCCGGTTCTGGGTGCGGCATTTCTCACTCTGCTCACTCTTTATCTGCCGGCGGCCGAAACCCAGGGCATGATCTTCGGAGCAGTGCTGATTTTCGTCCTCTTAGTGACGCCGAACGGTGTTCTCGGCACCGATTGGACGAGGCGGTTCCGCAAGCGCAACGCAGATCGTCGTCAACGCCAGTCCGTGAGCATCCCATGAGCATCGAAATTCGCAATGTAACTGTGCGTTTCGGCGGCATTACCGCGCTGTCCGACGCATCGCTAACGCTGGAGCCCGGTCGTATCATATCGGTAATTGGCCCAAACGGCTCCGGAAAGAGTACGATGTTCAACGCCATCACCGGTATGGTCACGCCGTCATCGGGTACGGTGATCGTTGATGGCGTCGTCGCAGACAAGCTGCGCCCCAGTCAGCGCATCTCGCTCGGGCTCGCGCGCACGTTCCAGACACCGCGCTTCGACGCGAAGATCACGGTTGAAGAAGCCGTTCTATGCGGGTTTTATCCGGTTCGGAAATCAGGTGTGCTGGCATCGATGATGCGGTTGCCGAAATGTGCCGCCGAGGAGCGACACTTTCTGAAGCGCTGCCATGAGATACTTGCCGATCTCGACCTGCTGGCGCTCAAAGACATGCAAATGGGCGAACTGCCCATGGGGCGCGTGCGTCTGGTAGAAGTTGCGCGGGCCGTTGCCAACGAGCCGCGCTATATTCTTCTCGACGAGCCCGCGGCGGGACTTTCTCTCGACGAACAACGAATGCTTTCGGGCGCTATCCGGCGTCTGGCTGAAAGTGGTGTGGGCGTCCTTCTCGTCGAACACAACTTCAAGCTCGTGCGCGCTCTAGCGGAATATTTGTTGGTTCTGAAACAGGGTAAGTGCCTGATCGAGGGCAAGCCCGATCACGTCGCAGCCGACCCAAGCTTCATTGAAGCCTATCTCGGGAGGGCCGCATGACGGAACAGGCAAACGATTCAGCTCTCGTTCTTGTTTGCGGCGGCGTTCGCGCACGCTACAGCCGCATCGAAGTTGTCCACGGCGTCGATCTTCAGGTGCGGGCGGGCGAAATGGTTGCCCTGCTGGGCTCAAACGGTGCAGGCAAAAGCAGTCTTCTCGGCGCCATCGCCGGCACTGTTTCGGGTCAAGGCGCGGTTAGCGTGAACGGTCAAAATCTCGACCGTATGAGCGCGCACAGACGCGCCTTTAACGGATTAGCTTTCGTGCCCGAACAGCGGGGAAACATCTTCGCGACAATGTCCGTAGAAGAGAACATCGAGCTTGGGCTGCGCATGCTTCCCCTTGAGGAACGACCCGCGTGCCAAGATATGATCTTCAGTCTTTTCCCTATCCTGAGAGAGCGCGGAACGGCGAACGCCGGCGTGCTCAGTGGTGGAGAACAGCAGATGCTCGCTATCGGCATTGCGCTTGGCCGAAACCCTGCTGTGCTGCTGCTGGATGAGCCGTCGCAGGGCCTTGCGCCGGCTATCTTCGACATTCTGGAGAATGCCTTCGATGTCCTCAAGAAGCGGGGCATGGCGCTGGTGCTGGCGGAGCAGAACGTGCCATTCGCGCAACGTATTTGCGACCGCTACGTCGTTTTGAGCCACGGTGAAGTGGTGAAGAGCGGCCCCCGGGAGGACCTCGGAGATCTCGAAGCGATCGCTCAAGCTTTCATGGGAATCGACGCCTAGCACGTTCGCAATAGTAACAACCGGGATCGGTAACGCATCAACAGGGAGAGAGAATGATGAAGTTTCTTGGCAGGAAAGGCGTACTGGCAGCATTTGCGGGAGCAATGCTTGCAGCAACGAGCGCGCAGGCGGATACGATCAAGATCGGTGGCATTTATAGCCTCAGCGGACCCGCCGCGCCCTTCGGTGTACCGGAACGGGACATCGTTCAGGCGCTCGTTGACAAGGCAAACAAGGAAAACACGCTTAATGGTCACCAGATTGAACTGGTGATTTGCGACGAGCAGACAAATCCAACGGAAGCCGCACGCTGCGCCACGCGCCTCATCCGCCAGCATGGCGTCGTCGCCATCGCGGGGCCGACGATGGGGAGCGGCACGCTTGCAGCAGCGCCCATAGCGATGCAGAACAAGGTTCCGCTTCTGGCGCCCGTAGGAACCATCACCGTCACGGACAAGAACAACAAGTTCTGGCCTTGGGTCTTCCGCACTGCGCCATCTGATGTTCTGATCATCAACGAGGTTCTGAAGCGCGGCATTTTCGATCCCGGCCACAAGCGCGTCGCCATCCTATATCAGGAGGATGCCTACGGTGAGGCTGGCATGAAGTTTGCCCGCGAGCAAACCGAAGGTACAGATGCAGAGATTGTCGCTGCGGTCAGTGCTCCGCTCAACGCGATCGACCTGACTGCGGCTGCGACGAATATCCGCAACGCAAATCCGGATGTTGTGCTCCTAAAGACCTCGGCGCCGCCACTCGGTGCGTCCTTCGTGCGGGCAGCTAAGCAGGTCGGCATTAAAGCGCCGATCGTGGGCACGGGCAGCCTCAACCAGCGTCCATTCCTCAACGCAGCGGGAACTGCTGCTGAAGGCATCGAGATTGTGTCCATTGGTAACTGGGACGATCCGTCCGAGCGCCAGAAAGAACTAGGAGAGATCATCGTAGCGGCCGGCAAGGAGCCGCAGGGCTACGCCGAACTGATCGGCTCAATGGGCATTGAGATGATTTTCGAGGCGGTGCGCCGCGTTGAGGGCGAAGTTACTGGCGAGAAAATTCGCGATACGCTCGAGACCATCTGCGATTACGAAGGCACCTATATGGACGGCAAGGTCTGCTACAGCGCCGACCAGCACGAAGGTGTCTTTGACGACACGCTGATCTCCGTCACGATCGCGGACGGAAAATTCAAGACCATGCGATAGGCTTCATGCCAGCGATGGAAGCGGGCGCCAGCAGGCCCCGTTTCCATATCACAGGAGCAGCGATGCCGGACATCTTTGCAAAGCGCGAAGCGGATAGGTGGACGCTTGGTCAGGCACTTGATGCTCGGGCTGAGTTAACGCCCGATGCACCTTTTCTAAGCTTTCGTAGCGAACCTTACCTGTCGTTCGGGGCTTTCCGCGCCAAGGTTGCCGCTGCCGCACGATGGCTTGTCGCTCACGGCGTGATGAAGGGCGAGAATGTTGCCCTTGCAATCCCGAACTCCCAGGAAGCTGTTGTCTGGTGGTTCGCGCTCAACATCATCGGCGCGGTCGATGCCGCGATAAACCCGGCGCTGGTCGGAGAGCCACTGGCGCACGCCTTGCGGCTCGCTGGAGTACGCCGGATTCTGGCACCCGCCTCGATGCTTGACCAGGTCACATGTGTTTCGTCGACCGTACCCACGCTGGAGAGTTTCTGGATCATACCCATGGACGACGAAACGGTTTCCACGCTCGGAAAAGTACCGAGGCTTGGACTGGAGACCGCCCGCCCAGAGCTTTCGGATGGCGACGGCCCACTTCCAGGCGGCGGGGCAACACCGGGTGATGTCGCCACGATCATGTATACATCCGGCACTACCGGTCCGGCTAAAGCCGTGCAGATGACCCATGCTCAGGTTTTTGTTGTGGCCGAATTGACCCGGCAGGGGCTCTGGCTTTCGAGCAATGACACTATATTCTGCGCGCACCCGCTGTTCCACATGGCGGGGCGCGATTGCGGTGTCCTTCCCTGCCTGCTGACCGGTGGGCGTCTGGCTCTTGAAACCCGTTTCGAACCGTCAGCGTGGGTCGACAGGATCATCGCTACAGGTGCAACCGCTACTCTGATGCATGGGCCGTTGATCGAAATGGTTTATGCACAGCCGGCTCGTCCTGAAGACGGCCAGATGTCTCTGACGCGGCTCGGAACTTCACCCTTTCCACGCCATATCGCGCATGCTTTCGAGAAGCGGTTTGGGGTTCGTGGTATCGAGACTTGGGGCATGACGGAAATCGGCATTCCTGCTTGGCACCCCGCCGACGAGGTTTTGCGCCCCGGAAGTTGCGGCAAAATCCGGGACGAATGGTATCAGTTCCGCGTGGCTGACCCACAGACAGACCACGAGGTACCCGATGGGACAGTGGGAGAGTTTCAGATTCGTCCGCGTCGACCCGGCGTCATCTCGCCAGGATATTTCGGCGCGCCCCAGGAAACACTCGATTCGCGACGCAATCTCTGGTTCCATACGGGAGATTTCGGTCACCGCGACGCAGAAGGTTGGTTGTGGTTCAGCGGACGCGCGTCAGAGCGGATTCGCCGCCGGGCCGAAAATATATCGGCCTACGACATCGAGTATGCGGCCAACCGGTGTGGCGGAGTTCAGGAGAGCGCCGCTATCGGTGTACCTTCGGAATTCGAATCCGACGATGATATCCTGCTGTGCCTCATTCTGGCGCCGGATGCAGATGCGTCCGACCCGCTCGATATACTTCGCAGCATGGCCAAAAGCCTGCCACATCACATGTTGCCGCGCTATATAGACATCAAAGGTGAGTTTCCCCGCTCAACGACGGGCAAAATCAGGAAGGATACGCTCAGGGAAACCTTCGATCCAGCGCGCATCTGGGACAGGGTCGAACGCAACATCGCGGTTCGCTCACTTTATGCGGGCACCTGACCGGCATAGGCCTTTTCGATAAGATTGATGGACGACTGCCACAACTTTTCCAGTCGAGCGAAATTTGCATGATCGCGGGTGACCGACCCGGCATAGTGGATCGTGTTGCTTAGCAGCACGACGATATCTTCTTCGGGGGCGTCGGCAGCGAGCTCGCCTGAATTGATGGACAGCCGCACGCCTATTCTGACGAGCCGCTCGAACTCGCGGGTTGCGTTCTGCAATATATGCTGCATGGGCAATGTCAGCGCATCAGCGTCCGATCGCAGGCGAATCATCAGGCTCCAGGATGCACCCGTATCTTTCGGCGTATTGAACTCCTTGTAGCGCACGCGTGCATGCTCGGTGGTGCGTTTTACCTTCTCGCGCAGGCTGGTGGTTGGATCAGCCCAAACCACCTCATAGAGTGCGATCGTCCGGCTCGCATATTCATCGAGCACTTCAAGAACAAGGCCATCCTTGTTCTTGAAGTGGTAGTGGAGATTGGCACGGGTTGTGCCAAGCTCTTCAGCGATGGAGCGGAAATTGAAGCCACGATATCCATGCCGGATCAGCAGTTCTTCTGCCATCCGCTTGATCTGCTCCCGCATCGTGTTTTCCATGACTGCCCCCTAACGCATTATACTGGTCAGAATTCCGCACCTTCCCGAGTTACGCCTGCTTTGGCAAGCGCCTGCCGGATGCCCTCGATCTCCGCTTCGGAAAGTTTCTGCAGCGGCGCGCGAACCGCAGCGCTCGGCAAACGTCCAAGAATGACCTGTGCTTCCTTCATCCGGTTATGCATATCAACCCCCGGCTCCCGGTAGAAGGCATGCGTGAGCGGATAGATACGCTTTGCGATATTCTGTCCTGTTACGAGATCATCAGCTTTAATTGCCTCATAAAGGCGAACCTGGAGATCCGCGATGGTGCTCCCTGCGCCTGACAGGAGCCCGTTGCATCCAAGCACAAGAGACGGCAGAAGCCATGCCGAATGGGTTGTGAGTACGTTGAATGGACGATCCGAAGACTGCAACTCGCGAATGTTCATCTCGTGCAGGACCGGGTTTCCGATACCGTCCTTCATGGCGCGGACAGTTGGTACTTCCTCTATCAGCCTGCACAAAACATCAAAGCTGTGGGCAACCGGGAGGTTTGCAGGAAACTGGAAGATGATGAGCGGCAGGTCGGTCGCATCTGCGATGCGCTTGTAGTGGTCGACTACCATTTCCGGGCGCTGGCCGAGCAGAAGGACGTTCGACGGAAATATCAGCAGGGCTGACGCGCCACTGCTGTCCGCCATCCTTGCGATCCGGACAGCCTCGTGTCCGCTATCTGCATAGACGCCGTTGATGAACGGAATGCGATCACCGGCCTCATCTAGCGCCGTTTCCAGCAGGAATTGCTGCTCCTCAAAACTGCATGAAGACACCTCGGAAGCATGGCCATTCACTGTTATTGCCGCCACCCCCGGAACGCCAGCGACATCGCGCAGATGCGAACGGTAGCTTTTTTCATCGATCGTGAGATCATCGTGAAGAGGTAGCAGACAGGCGGGAATAACGCCGCTGCAATCATAGGACATTCTTGGCATTTGGAATTCCTTACACGCCTGTTAGGACGATGATCTCGGCCTGGGCTGCTCCAGCTCTGGCTTCGCGCGCCGCAAGATAGAGTTCCGAATCATAGAAGCGCTGTGCCGTCTCGACTGAGTCGAACTCGACAACGACATAGCGCTCAGCCACCGGCTCGCCCTCAAGCGTCACTGGGTCAGCGCCCCGTGCCAGATATTTCCCGCCAAAAGCTTCGATGGCCGTCTTGGCCAGTGGTTTGTAGCCCTCGTATTTATCGGGGTCGGTCACACGGACCTTAGCCACCACAATAGCTGCCATTATCTGCTCCACCTTCTGAAATTTGATTTGAGTACCGCCCATCAGCGCGTCCACGCTTCAAAAAACTTATTGACGTGCAAGTCAGGATGAGTCAAGCAAAAGGCACGGTTGGAGGAGCGTATGTCGGAAAGCGGGATCAGAATTGAGCGGCACGACCGTGTCGCGATTGTCGTGTTGTCGCACGGCAAGATGAATACCGTCACGCTCGACATGACGCGCGCGTTGGGCGCAGCGCTTACCGAACTTGAGGCCGATAGCGGTGTGGGTGCGCTGGTCCTGTGCGGCGACGGCGACAGGGCATTCTGCGCAGGATCGGAAATCCGTGAATTTCCTCGTCTCTGCGCCGAGCGGGATATCGTACGCAAGAAGCTTGGTCCCGAGAATGACGTTTATGGTCGGGTCGCCCATTTTCCCAAGCCGACTGTCGCCGCCATCGAAGGAATTGCACTTGGCGGTGGTCTCGAACTCGCCGCCGGATGCGATATGCTAGTCGCCTCCGAAGGGTCTCGCATGGGTCTTCCCGAAATCAAGCTCGGGGGCTTCCCGGGAAGTGGCGGCACCGTTCGTGTGACGCGGCGCATCGGCATGGGGCGAGCCAAGGAAATGATGCTGCTTGGCGACATGATCTCGGCTGAAACCGCACTGTCTTGGGGCCTGATCAATCGCGTTGCGCCGGATGGCCAGGCCAAGGCCGCGGCGCTCGACATTGCAACGCGATTGGCCAATGCGCCGGCGCAGGCAGCTTATGCCTGCAAAACGGCGCTCGAGAATGCATTTGATCTGACGGAAAGTGAGGCCATCGCGCGCTCGCTTGATCTCAGCGAAACACTCTCGCAGACGCGCGATTTCAATGAAGGTGTGACCGCTTTTGTGGAGAAGCGTCCTGCGCAGTTCTCCGATGTGCTCGCTGTAGCAGATTTTAGCGTTCGTTAGAGCGCGTTTTATATATCGCCAGGAGGCTCCTCGTGATCGACTTTTCTATTTCCTCTGAAACGCAAATGTTGCTCGAAATGCTGCGCAAATTCATAGCGCAGGAGCTCGCGCCGCATGAAGCGGAGGTCGAGGAACTTCAGTTCGTGCGAACCGAACTCGTTCAGGAATTGCGCGGCAAAGCGAAAGAGTTGGGTCTCTTCGCGCTCGGCATGCCTGAGGAGGTCGGCGGCGGCGGCCTGAGCGCGGTGGACATGTGTCTTTGCGAGGAAGAGTTTGGCTACACAAAGGACGCGTTGGTGCGGCGCGCATTTGGCGCCATTCCGATGTCACTACTGAATTGTGTCGGCGATCAGCGCGCAAAGTATCTCGACAGGGCCGTAGCCGGCGAAATCAACGTCGCTCTTGGCATGACTGAGCCCGCCGCCGGCTCCGATGCCGCTGGCATAAAGACCCAAGCGCGCCGGGATGGCGATGATTTCATCCTGAATGGCAGCAAGCATTTCATTTCCGACGCGGACGTTTCGGACGCATTCATCGTCACGGCTGTCACGGATCCCGGCAAGGGCGCGCGCGGCATCAGCGCATTCCTGGTGGATCGCGACACGCCGGGTTTCACGATCGGCCGCGTTCAGTACATGATGGGATTGCGTGCAACGAATCACTGCGAACTCTTTTTCGAGAATATGCGCCTGCCCAAGTCACAGATGCTCGGCGAGGAAGGCACGGGACTTTACCAAGCGCTTTCGACCATCAACCGGGTCCGTCTGGGCATGGTCGGCGGTCGCTCCGTCGGCATGGCGCGAAAGCTGCTGAATGCCAGCGTCGATTATGCGCGCCAGCGCAAGCAGTTCGGTCAAACGATCGGCGAGTTCCAGATGGTTCAGGCCATGCTCGCCGACATGCAAACGGAACTTTTCGCTGCGCGGATGATGGTGCTGAATGCCGCTTGGGAAATCGATCAGGGTCTTGATCCGCGAGAGAAGGTCTCGATGGTCAAATATTTCGCCTCCGAAATGCTCGGACGGGTCGCCGATAAATCCGTGCAGATTTTTGGCGGTATGGGATATTGCAAGGAGCTCAATATCGAGCAGCTCTATCGCGACGCGCGGGTCTATCGAATCTTCGACGGCGCTTCTGACATCCACCGGATGATCATCGCGCGTTCGATGCTAAAATCGGGTCAGGCAGTGGTCTGACCGCCGCTCTCCCGCGATCCAGCTCAGCTAAATGAGGAAGCCATGCTAGGTCAGATGAAAGTCGTGAGTTTCACGCATTTCGTGCAGGGTCCCGCGGCAGGCCAATATCTTGCGGATATGGGTGCGGAGGTCATCAAGATCGAGCCGCTCGGGGGAGCCTTTGAACGCAGTTATGGGCCGGCTAACGTTTTCCTAGACGGAATCAGCGCTACCTACGCCTCCGTCAACCGTAATGTCCGTTCGGTCGCGATCGACCTTAAGGCTCCCGGCTCCGGAGATGTGGTCAAGCGGCTGCTCGAAACCGCAGACGTTGTGCTTGAGAATTATCGCGGCGGCGTCCTCGACCGGCTTGGGTTCGGATATGAAGCGGTCAAGACCATAAAGCCCGACATCATCTATGCCTCGGCCTCAGGCTGGGGCGGAAGCGGTCCCATGAAGGATGCCCCGGGACAGGATCTCTTGGTCCAAGGGCGCTGCGGACTGATCTCGGTGACTGGTGACATCGAGACGGTCCCCGTCGTTCCGGGCGTCCCGATCATTGACATGCATGGTGCAGCCCTGATGGCGATGGCGATTTGCGGTGCCTATATCCGCAAGCTGACGACCGGTGTGGGTACACGGATCGAATCCAATCTGCTGAGCGCAGGTCTTGACCTGCAGGGTGAGTCCATGTCCGGATATTTCTCCGGAAATCTCACGCAGGACTGGGTTCGGCGCGACGGACGTCTTGCCTCATGGTTCCTTCCGGCACCCTATGGCGTCTTCAAACTCAGGGATTGCCATGCCGTGCTGAGCTTGGGAGGAGGCGTTGACAACTTCGCTCAGGCCATCGGTGATGCGGAACTCGTCGAACTGGCGGTCGACCGAATGGAGAACCGCGATGCGATCATGCGCCGGCTTGGCATCGTGCTGGCGAACTGGACGTATGATCAGCTCGACCGTGCCTTGGCTCCGTTGCAGATGTGGTATTCGCGCGTGCAGACCTATGACGACCTGCCAAACGACCCGCAGATCGCCCATAACGGATCCTTTGGCTCAATCCCGATTTCCACCGGACGGGAATTCCGCGTCCTCAACCACCCGGTAAGCTATGATGGCGCTTTGCCACCATTGCGACATTTCGCAGAAACACCCGGCGCTGACACGCAGGATATTCTCAAGAGCATCGGGTTTACGGTGGAAGAAATTGAGAATCTCGAGATGCAAAAGGTTGTTCACTGCAGTTCCGGCCGCGTCGGCGATGAAGGCATGAGCGCTAAATGAACCACATCGCGAAACCCGGCAGTTTCATAAACGTCGAGGCATCGCTCGAGGATCGCTACATCAAGACCGAAGGCGTGATCCTGCTTTCTGGTACCCAGGCGTTGGTGCGCGCATTACTGATGCAGCGCGAACGAGACCGGCGCGCCGGCCTTAACACCGGCGGCTTTGTTTCCGGTTATCGCGGCTCGCCTCTCGGCGGCTTCGACAGTGAACTTTGGCGCAGTCGGGATCTTCTGACCGCAGCCTCCGTCCGCTTCCAGCCCGGTGTCAACGAAGACCTCGCCGCAACGTCGGTATGGGGCACTCAGCAACTCGCCAACTATGCAAGCGCAAAGGTCGACGGCGTTTTTAGCCTCTGGTATGGCAAGGGACCGGGCGTCGATCGCTCCGGCGACGTATTCAAACACGCAAACTATGCAGGTACAACAGAACATGGCGGTGTGCTCATCGTCTATGGCGACGACCATCCGGGTAAATCATCGACCGTTGCCCATCAGAGCGAACAGGCACTCGCGGCAAACCTGATCCCCTCCCTTTACCCAGCGGACGTTCAGGAAATTCTCGACTACAGCCTGCATGGCTGGGCGCTCTCGCGTTACAGCGGCCTTTGGGTCGGCCTAAAAACCGTCAACGAAACTGTCGAGACGACGACGAGCGTTACCGCGCGTGAGCTCGACCTGCGCATTGTCTCGCCGAATTCGAAACTTGACGATGCGGTGATACGCCCGCGCCAGGACTACGCTCCTCAGCGTGATGAAAGCGTTGTGATCCGCAACCGGCTGCCTCGCATCCACGAATATGCCCGCATCAACGGTCTCGATCGGCGCGTCGTGGGGGCAGAAGGCGCAAAGCTTGGCATCGTTACCGCCGGCAAGACATGGGGCGATCTGCGCGAGGCACTGCTCCTGCTCGGGATCCACCATGAACGGGCGGAGGCCCTGGGAATCTCTGTTTTCAAGATCGGTCTCATCTGGCCCGTGGAACCCGAGGGTCTCAAAAGCTTCGCTACAGGCTGCGAGGAACTTTTCTTCGTAGAGGAAAAGCGCGCCTTCCTAGAAGAGCAGGCCTTGCAGATTCTCTTCCATGAGCCTGTGCGGCCTCGCGTCACCGGTAAACTCGAACCAGACGGCACCGAGTTGTTGCCATCCGATATCCAGTTGAGCGGGCGCGCCATTGCGCGAGCGCTGGCGCGGCGGTTGCGGGCACTGGGTCTTGCCGACGATGAACTCGAACAGAAGGCGCGCGCTCTCGAGGAGGCAGAGCCGGTTCTTCCCCTCGAGAATCAGCCCAAGCGACTGCCCTATTTCTGTTCCGGGTGCCCGCACAACACATCGACCCGCCTGCCAGAAGGCGCAACCGGCCTTGCCGGTATTGGTTGCCACTCGATGGCCATGTGGATGAACAGGGATACCCAGAAGCCTGTGCAGATGGGCGCGGAAGGGGCGAATTGGATCGGCGCTGCACCGTTCACGGAAACGTGCCATGTCTTTCAGAATATGGGCGACGGAACCTTCTCGCATTCGGGGCTGCTGGCGATCCGCGCCGCGGTGCTTTCCGGCGTCAACATCACCTACAAGATCCTTGCTAATGACGCCGTGGCCATGACCGGCGGTCAGCCGATTGAGGGCGCTCTCGACACCGATAGCATCGTGCGTCAGTTGCTGGCGGAGAATGTTACGCGTCTCGTGGTCGTGACCGACGACCCGAAACGAACTCAGGTTTCCGTGCCTGATATCCAGATCGTGCCACGGGCTGAGCTACCTCGCGTACAGAGCGAACTGTCGCGCGTATCAGGAACGACGGCAATCGTCTACGAGCAGGTTTGCGCGGCGGAAAAACGCCGACGGCGCAAGCGCGGCAAGATGTCAGAGCCGCCGCAGCGCCCGGTAATCAATCCTGCGGTCTGCGAAGGCTGTGGCGATTGCTCGGTGCAATCCAATTGTGTCTCGGTTCTGCCCTTGGAAACGCCCCTCGGCGTCAAGCGACGCATCGACCAGTCCAACTGCAACAAGGATTTTTCCTGCGTTCAGGGCTTTTGCCCGTCCTTCGTCATGCTGGACGGTGCGAAACCGAAAAAGAACGCCGCAGGCGTCGACCCTGCTTTGCTGAACAGCCTGCCCTTGCGCGATCCTGCTGAACCGGCAGATTGTGACATCCTGATTACCGGCGTTGGGGGAACCGGGGTTGTGACGATCGGCAGCGTGCTGGCCATGGCCGCTCATTTAGTCGGGCAGAAAGCCGCCACTTACAATATGACAGGGCTCGCCCAGAAGGGCGGCGCGGTTTATAGCCACCTGCGTCTGGTCTCGGGCTCGCGCGAAGTCGTTTCACCGCTGGTCGGACCGGGACAGGCTGATCTTCTTCTGGGTTGTGATCTCGTGACGGCAGCAAGCGCTGATGCACTGGCTGCCTGTGACCAGACCCGCACGCACGCGATTCTCGACGCAGCGCCGCTACCCACCGCTGCATTCCAGAGTCAGCGCGATTTCAGGCTCGACCCGGAGATAATGGCCAGCCAGATCGGCCGTGCATCTGCCGGCATTGAGAGCCTTGCCGCCGGCAATGTCGCCGAGCGGCTGCTGGGAGATCGCATCGGCGCCAACATGATGCTTGTCGGCTTTGCCTATCAGCAGGGTTGGCTGCCGCTACCGCTTTCCTCCATACGCAAGGCCATCGAAAT
The DNA here is from genome assembly GCA_023422735.1 of Pseudomonadota bacterium. Lineage (GTDB taxonomy): Bacteria > Pseudomonadota > Alphaproteobacteria > Rhizobiales > Rhizobiaceae > Tianweitania. The sequence continues at coordinate 6,345 of JAFAGL010000219.1, read as the reverse complement.
GAATGGCGCTGCGGTAAAACTGAACCTGACCGCGCTCGATCTCGGTCGGCTCGCGAGTCACGACCCGAAAGCCGTTGAGGCGTTGATGGGGCCTGCGAAATCGCAAACAATACCTGAAGACTTAGATGAGCTTGTCGCGCAGCGTAGCGACCATCTCGTCGCCTACCAAGGTAAAGCGCTCGCGCTGCGCTTTCGAAATGCAATCCGGGCCGTGCAGGATGCGGAAGCCCGCCTCACCCCTGGCAGCACCGAGCTCAGCCGTGCCGCAGCCACCACCCTTTCGCGGGTGATGAGCTACAAAGATGAGTATGAGGTCGCCCGGCTTTATTCGACGCCTGAATGGCGCAATATGCTTCAAAACGAGTTCGAGAATATTCAGGACATGAAGCTCCTGCTTGCCCCTCCGATCATCAGCCGCATCGATCCGGACACAGGCCGTCCGGCAAAGCGGGCGTTCGGCCCCTGGATATTCCCTGTCTTGCGCGGCCTCGCCTGTCTCAGCTTCCTGCGCGGCACGGGATTTGATCCGTTCGGTCGCACCGCGGAGCGGCGGGCGGAACGCGCGCTCGCGGCTGAGGTGGAATCGGTTATTGCGACCGCCTCCCGGAACCTCACCTCGGAAAAACGCACCGCCTGTCTCGCCTATCTCGCAGCAGTCAGTGAGATACGCGGCTTTGGTCCGGTCAAGGAAGCGGCATTCACGCGATTCGAGACGCGAAAGGTGGAATTCCTAGCCAAGCTTCAGCCGTGAGGGCTGGCGGCTGGACAAAAGACTACGCGCAGGACTGGCAGCCTGTGCAAGCGGGCTCGGGATCGACGGTCTGTCAGGAGAGTGTGAGACGAGCCCTTTCTACAGAAAAGTTTAACCAGGCAGGGCATTCAGACAGGCCTCAGCACGGCGCTAAGTGTCACCAAGAGGTCTTCCGCAAGCTTTCGGAGCGAAGTGCTTGCCCTTGCGCCGCAGCAAGGCTTGTTCGACGCCTCTTCAATCGCTACATCTGCCGGGGCCTAACAGGAGACCGGCATGACAGCCCTGGTGCTAACCCTTTTATTCATTCTGCGGATCATCTGGTGGATTGTCGTCCTGTCCGCCGTTTTCTCCTGGCTTTACGCATTCAACGTCATCAATTCGCGCAACCAGATCGTAAATTCCATCGGCTCCCTGTTGTATCGTCTGACCGAGCCGCTTTACCGGCCAATCCGGCGCGTGGTGCCCGATCTTGGCGGCATCGACATCTCGCCGATCATCGTTCTTATCGTGATCTATTTCCTGGAAATGTTCCTGGTTTATAACGTCATGCCGATGGCGCGGGGATATTGATCCGCGACATTGCGGCGACACTCAGTTCGAACGAAAAAGGGCGGCACATGCCGCCCTTTTTCGTTTGCTGGTTTCGTGAATTCGGCACCGCGCGCATCGGCGCCGGTGCCTTGTCTCCGAAGTGTCAGGCCTTGGCGTTCTTCACGCGGTCGATCGCTGCCACGATCATGTCGCGCGCGCGCGCTGCATCGTGCCAACCGCCGATCTTGACCCATTTGCCGGGTTCCAGATCCTTGTAATGGGTGAAGAAGTGCTCGATCTGCTGGCGGGTGATTTCCGGCAGATCCGTATAATTATGCACGTTCTCGTAACGGCGGGTCACCTTGGGCGACGGCACGGCGATGATCTTTTCGTCTTCGCCGGCATTGTCTTCCATGATCAAAACGCCGATCGGACGCACATTGATCACGCTGCCCGGGTGCAAACCGCGCGTATTGCAAACCAGAACGTCGACCGGATCGCCATCGCCCGACAGCGTGTGCGGAACAAAGCCATAATTGCCGGGATAGCTCATCGGCGTGTACAGGAAGCGGTCGACAAACAGAACGCCGGCTTCCTTGTCCATTTCATACTTGATGGGCTGGCCGCCAATCGGCACTTCGATAATGACGTTGACGTCTTCCGGCGGGTTATCGCCCACGGGGATGGCATCGATACGCAAGGAATAATTCTCCGGTTGATCTCCTTGCGCTTACCGCGCGAACCCTTAACAGGCAATAAGCGATTGTTTGGAAAGCGCTCCGGAGAAGGCTGTCGGAAGGAGTCTCAGGCGCTCGACCGCCCTAGTTCCAGACAAACGCGACCTTGCGCAAAGCCTTGTGGTCGAAGATCTCGACGCCTTCGGCAGCATCGCGCCCGCCCATATTCTGGTAAAAGGAAATCGCATTGTGGTTTTCTTCCAGCGCCCAAACCACAAGCCCTTCGAAGCCATGGTCGGCAAGCTTGCGGCGCGCGGCGCTGAACAATCGGCCGCCCAATCCTATGCCCTGATAATCGGGGCGAAGATAAAGCTCGTAGATTTCGCCGCCTTGCGGCAGTGCCTGTGCGCGGTTGCGTCCAAGCGTGGCATATCCGGCGATCTCACTGTCCATTTCGAGCACGAGAACCGAAGCGGCTTTTCGGATGGCATTCGACCACCACAATCCGCCCCGTCGCCCGATCATGGAAGACAGCGCCTTATGCGGAATGAGGCCCGAATAGGCATTGGCCCACGCATCGCCGTGAACCTCGGCGATTGCATTGGCATCACCCGGTTCGGCGCGGCGGATATCGATTGTCACCGTTTTCATGATTTTTTAACCATAAGCCCTACGCGCGGCGAGGCCAAGCACTTCGCGCGACGAGCACAGGGGAAAAACATCGACCCAGCGGCAGGCTCAAGTGAAACAAGGCATTTGGCGTGGGAAATGCGCTAAGGGGTGCGGATAAAAAAGAATGACAACCGGGCAGGGAGTGTGTGTGTGGTAAAACCGGTTCACACCTTCGAAAAGCAAGCTGACGACATATCTTTTTTTCAACGAAAACAGCGCCGACCCTGTAGCCTCATCACCCCTGATCTTGAGCCAAACCGTCCTGCCGCAATGTCCACACCGGTTACCGGCAGCGAACCGCAGGATCAGGCAGCTTGGCGGCACGCAAGCGCATGACTATGGTTGACGAGGTTTAAGGGCATCTGATCGATTTCCAGCGGGAAAGCGCCCATTCGAGATCAGAAGAAGTGCAAAAGGAGATCGAAACGGATCTGATGAGCGCGAACCGTAACGAGAACCGGGGTACCGAGCAGGAGCGCGAAGCGAAGCGCATTTTGGCCCAAGTCCGTCAGCAAACTGATGGCGCGGCGATGACGCCTGTGCAAAAGGCCGTAAAACGCGGCCGCGAACATTTCTCGGCTGAAGATGCCGATCGTTCGGATCGCGTGGAAGTTTGGGGCACGCGGATCGGCCGGGCGATCAGTCTGATCCTGTTTTTTGTTTTGATCGCTTATCTGGCCAGCATCGTGATGGTGAAGGGATAACGGCGTTTGCATCCCCGGTTACCGCAACACTTTGTCGGGGTCGATGGCTGCAAAGCAGGCTGGATCGCGGTCGCAAGCCGGGGTGATGAAGCTGCGTCCGGGCTTGATGTGCGTGTGTTTTCCACCTTTCGCGCGCTGCACGAAGCCTTTTCCGAACAGGCTGTGATCGCCGTCGATATTCCGATCGGTTTGCTGGACTGGACAGGCCCGGACGGACGCGGCCCGGAAGCCTTGATCCGCGCGCGTCTGGATGCGCGGCGTTCCAGCGTGTTTTCCGTGCCCTCGCGGGCGGCGGTTTTCATGGAATGCGATGCCTTCGCCGACAATCGGGCCAGGCTCGCCGCGCATAAACGGGCATCGATGAAGGCACGCGAAACGTCAGACCCGCCCATCGGCATTTCCATTCAGGCGTTTGGCTTGTTCCCAAAGATCCGAGAAGTGGATGAAATGTTGCGCTTAAACCCGGATCTGGCGGAGTGCGTTTATGAATCGCATCCAGAATTTGCCTTTGCGGTGTTGAACGACGGCGTGGCGATGCGGTTCGGGAAAAAGATCAGGTCTCGCGTCAATCTGCACGGAATGGAGGAGCGCGCCAATGTTCTGGCGCGCTGGGGCGTTTCAACTGCAATTCTGAATGAGAAAGCGCCGAAAGGCGCTGGCCAGGACGATCTTTACGATGCGATTGCCTTGATGCTGGTGGCGCGCCGGATCGCACGAGGCAGCGCCCGCGCCTTTCCAAGCCCGCCGCGCATTGATCGCCATGGCTTGCGCATCGCGATCTGGGCGTGACCACGCACTGGTCAGGAGGGCGGCGTACCGGTCGGGACAGCGTTGGTCTTGATGTTCGCCAGAACCGGCTCCGGCAAACGGCGCCACAAGAACCAGGCAACGATACTGATTACGCCCATGATCGGGATGATGGTTGCCAGACCAGTAACAGGGCTCGGCATCAACGCGATGATGAGCCCGCCCAGCATGCCCGAACCCATCTGGAAAAATCCCGCCATGGCGGAAGCAGCACCGGCGATTTGCGGGAAAGGCGCCAGTGAGGCCGTGGTCATCGCCGGCATGATGAAGGCCATTCCAAATGTAGAAATCCCGATCGGAACCATGACGCTGAGATAAGAGGGCTCATAAATATGCAGCATGAAAAACAGGCTGGTGATTCCGATTGCCGTGCCACACAGGCCGATCGGAACCAGCGCATGCGCATGCATGCGTTTCATCAATGCGCGCACAACGAGATTGCCGACGAAATAAGAACCCGATTGCATGAGCATGCCGAAGCCGAACTGGCTCGGCGTCATGCCTACCCGGTTCATCAGAATGAAGGGCAGGGCGGTGGCCTGCGCGTAAAGCGCGCCGGTCGTGCCGCCGACCACGATCGCCGAATAAAGAAAATACCGGCTTTTCAGAAGCGTGGAATAGGAGCGGATCAGGGCTTTCGGCTGAATGCGCGACAAGTCCCGCGTCACGGTTTCGCGGAGTGACACATAAACGGTGATCGCGATGCCGGCCCCGGCTGCAAACATCAAAACGAAGATCGCATGCCAGCCGAACAATTCCATGGTCAGACCACCAAGGGTGGGCGCGACGGCCGGCGCCACGGCCAGGATCATGCCGATCAGGTTCATGATGCGGGCGGATTGATCACGCGTGAAAAGGTCGCGGACCACGGCGCGCGAAATCGCGACGCCGGCGGCGGCGCCGACACCTTGCATGAATCGGGCGAAGACCAGTGTTTCGATATTCGGGGCAACCAGGGCGATGGCGCTGGCGCCGCAATAGATTCCCATAAAGGTGATCGTGACCGGGCGGCGGCCCCAGCCGTCCGACAAGGGTCCGCAAATCAGCTGGGCAAAAGCGAAACCTGCGAAATAAAACGTCAGGGTCAGCTTCACCATCTGGTCGGTGGTGCCGAAAGCGCGGACGATTTCCGGCATTGCCGGGGTGAATAGCGCCATGGACGAGGGCCCGATCGCCACAAGAACGGCGCCGATCAGCGCGACGCGCCTTTCGCTCATGGAAGGTGACGTGACTGTTCCGAATTGCGGATGGGCGTTCATGCAGCGTCTCCCTGCTGGTCAGCCCGCATGGTCAGGAGACGGTCACGAACCACTTTCAGCATCGTCGTGAAATGCTGCCAGTTTTCGGCATCGAATTCATCAGCAAGCTCGGTCCGGATGCCTACCGCGACATGCTTCACTTCGTCCAAAAGGGCGTCGGCCGCGTCGGTCACGGAAATCAGCTTGGCCCGCCGATCGACGGGATCCGGACTGCGCCTGATCAGGCCGCGCGCTTCCAGCCTGTCCAGTTGGCCGGACAAGGTCATGGCTTCAATTCCCATTCGCTCGGCCAGAACGTTTTGGCGCACCGCGCCTGCTCGGGCGGCATGCGCCAAAGCACGGCCTTCGCCATGCGTCAGGTCGAGGCCGCGTTCGGTAATGCGACGATCGTTTTCCGTGCGCATGAGGCGAGCAATATCAGTAACGAGAAACCCGAAGGAATCGGGATCCAGCGAACGAACCATGAGGCTGTCAATCTGAAATGATAAGTAAGCAAAACAATAAGTAAGACTTATTATTACCAGCTTGCGATGTCAAGTGGTTGCAGCCTGCCGCCGAGCCGATTACATCCGGTGAAATGCTTTTAGGCGCATCTGTGAAGCGCCCCCGACAGACCGCAGGCTCGACCATGACCATCGATCTCAAAAATCATCCCATGACGCGCTGGACGGGCCCTTTCGGGCTTCCAGACTTTTCTCAGATCAAGGATGCGGATTTCGAATCGGTTTTCGATATGGCGCTAGCGGCGCATCTCGAAGAGATCGAGACCATTGCCAACAATCCCGATCAACCCACGATTGAAAACACGCTGGCTGCGCTCGAATTGAGCGGAGATCCGCTGGATCGGGTTTCGGCGATCTTCTGGATGCTCGCAAGTGCGCATACAAATTCGGCAATTCAGGAAATTGAGCGCTCTATTTCCCCGAAAATGGCTCGCCATTCAT
>JAFAGL010000168.1 GCA_023422735.1 Pseudomonadota bacterium | reverse complement strand
TCACCGACAGCTACAGCCGCCACGTCATCATCATGGTGTTCATCTACGCAGTGGTCGCGTCCAACTGGGACCTCAGCCTCGGTTATGGCGGTGTGTTCAATTTCGGCCACCTGGCGCTGTTCGGGATCGGGGTTTACAGCTACAGCCTGCTGACCAAACTTGCTGAACTTGATCCATGGGTCGCTCTTGTCGCAAGCGGGATCATCGCGGTGATCGCCGCCGTCGCAGTCACGATTCCGATCCTCCGATTGAAGGGGATCTACATCATTCTGGTGACATTTGGTTTTGCCCAGCTGGTGATGCAGATCATCTTGAGCCAATCCGAATATACTGGCGGCACGCAGGGTCTTGTCCGCGTCCCGACCGTTTACTGGTTCGACCACAACATGGTTCGCGACGCGAAATTCGCGTATTTCTATATCGCCCTGGCTATTCTCGTTCTGAGCACGATTTTCCTGCGGGTATTCGTGCGCTCGCGTTTGGGAACCAGCGTCGTGGCCCTGCGAGATAATGAGGAATATGCGATCAGCCGCGGGATTTCGCTTGTGTGGGTTCGCCTCCTCACATTGGCTGCGAGCGCGTTTTTTACCGGCGTCATCGGGGCCTTCTATGCGGCATATCAACGAAACGCATCGCTTGAAGTGTTCGGCATGAGCCTGGCCACGATCGTTTTGTCGATGGTGCTTCTTGGCGGCACGGGAACGATTTACGGCGCGATCATCGCCAGCTTCGTGCTGACCGTGTTCTCCGAAAGCATGGCGGACCTTGGAGCCTGGCGCCCGATCATCACGGCCGTGCTGATCATCGTGGTGATGCTGGTTTATCCCGGCGGCATCATGGGGATGTTGAAGAGCGCGTCGAACCTCGTGACACGCTCAACGCAGAAATAAGAGCAGAGCGCCCGTTCAGGCGCGTGATGATAAAAAGCGCTCTGCCAGCGTCGACCAGTAACGAATGCCGGTTTCAAGCACCGCGTCGTTGAAATCATAGCGCGGGTTGTGGAGATAACGCGTTTCTCCATTTCCCGCCGAGCCAAGCATAAGATAGCAACCCGGCACCTGACCCAGCATGAAGGCGAAATCCTCTGCACCCATGACCGGCTGCATCGTGGTCAAGACATTGTCGTCACCGACAACTTCCCGCGCGACCGAGGCTGCAAAGGCGACTTCATCCTCACTATTGCGCAGCACGGGATAGCCGCGCTCGAAAATGAATTCGTGACTTGCGCCGGCAGCTTCGGCGCCGTGACGGACGATCTTCTCAAGCCCCGCCTCAAACTGGTCGCGCACCGCATTGTTCAAAGTGTACAGCGTGCCGCGCACGACGGCTTTCTCAGGCGTGACATGAACGCTTGGACGATCCGCCGGATTGCCGCTCTGGAATTGCGTGATCGACAGGACCGCAGGTTCGGCGGGGTTGAGATACCGGGCCTTGAAGGCGTGCATATCCTGAACGATACGCGCGGCGGTCAACAGCGGATCAGCGACATTGAACTGGGAATGCGGATGCGACAGTTCACTGGTGACATGAAACTCGAACGTGTCGATGGAAGCGAGCATCGGGCCTGAGCGCATCATGACGCTGCCGAGCGGAGCAGTGGGCAGATTGTGCAGGCCGAAGACAGCATCAACCGGAAAGCGTTCGAACAAGCCGTCCTTTACCATCAGATTGCCGCCGCAGCGCTCGTCTCCGGTTTCCTCGGCAGGCTGGAAGATGAACCGCACCGTGCCATCGAAGCGACCATGCTCGGCAAGATGCTTCGCCGCGCCAAGCAGCATCGCGGTGTGCCCGTCATGTCCGCAGGCGTGCATCTTGCCATCAACTGTGGAGCGATAATCCGCATCGCTGTCTTCGTGGATGAAAAGCGCATCCATATCTGCGCGCAGGCCCACTGAAGCGGTGCCATTGCCCCGCTTCAGCGTTCCGACCAAGCCGGTTTCGCCGATGCCCCGCGTCACCTCGATGCCAAATTCTTCAAGACGTTCGGCAACAAAGCGCGCCGTTTCATGCTCCTCGAACGCGGTTTCAGGATGCGCATGAAGATGGCGACGCCAGCGGGTGGCTTCTTCCACGAGTGCATTGTCGATGATGATCGCTTCTTTCGTCATGGAAACCTCCCGCGGGCTTGATCCGGCTTTCTCGTTCTCAGGCTTTTACGCCACACCAGTCGATCACCGCGGCTGCGATCACCTTGGCGCTTTCGACCAGCGACTCCACATCGACATATTCATCCGTCGAATGGAAACCATCGCCCGAAGGACCAAAGATCACGCCATCGACCCCGGCGCCTGCGTAATGGGCGGCATCGCAAACCGCGACGAAGCCCTTCATCTCGGGCGCCTTGCCGATCGCCGCCTTGCGCTTCATCAAGGATGAAACCAGCGGGTGGTCGGGCGAGGTGTTCAAGGGTGGGAAATGCAGCCCGCCCAACTCCCATTCGATGGTGATCGGGTTGGCCCGCAACCATTCGTCCATCTGGCAGAAATGGTTGACGAAGGCTTCGAAATCGCGCCGATATTGCTGTGCGTTCTGCTGCGGCAGGAATTTCATGTCGAGATCCAGCACAACCGCATCGGGAATGATCGCGGGGTTGGTCATGACGGTCGGGATGCCGTTCGGGCCGAGACCCGTGCCGCCCCACATGACGCCGATATTGATCGTGTTCATGCCCGCTGGCAGCAAGGGGTGCGATGCGTTGCGCGTGATGTCGCGTTCATATTGCTGCACGGCTGCAATGAAACGCGCGGCGATCTCGATCGCATTGACGGCCGGCGTCAAACGGTCGGATGTGTGCTGCTGCGGATAAATCTCGTTGAAACGGAAGGCCGAATGCCCGTTGCGACCGCGAATGGTGACGCGGGCCCATTCCAGCCCGCCTTCAGCCGGCAACACATCGCCCCAGCTTGGCTCGGCCACGAGAATGGCCTTGGCCAGCTTGTTGCGCTTCACATTGGCGATCGCACCCCCGCCGCCGGCTTCCTCATCGACCACCGAATGAAGCGCCAAACGACCTTCCAGCTCGATGCCGGACCGGTTGATCGCGCGCATCGCGGCGACACAGGCTGCGACACCGCTTTTCATGTCGACCGCGCCACGGCCAAAAATCTTGTTGTCGCGGATTTCGCCGCCGAAAGGATCGACCGTCCAATCCTTGCGCGCACCAACGGGCACGACATCGATATGGCCGCAAAGGATCAGGCTTTTGTCTTCCGACCCAGCCTTTTCCCCGATCAGGTTCGGGCGGCCCGGCAGCGCATCGAACTGCTCGGTTGCAAAGCCTTCATCCTTCAGGATCGGTTCAAGAAGAGCCTGAACGTCCCCTTCGCGATTGAGGCCATCGCCGGTTTCGAATTTCGGATTGACCGACGGGATGCGGACCATGTCGCGCGTCAGATTGATAACGAAATCGCGGTCTTTCTCGATGAAATCCTGCAGCGCCTTGATCGTGGTTTCCGTGTCGGACATCTGTTTCCCTTCCGAAATGAACATTAAAAATCTGGCTGCAAACCCGCCTGGCCTGTGCGGATATCAAGCCTCGTATCGAGGCTCGTCGTCACTATCGAGCGTCACTGCGTTTTGTCGCCGAATGGTTTCGATCGCCTCGATCCGCCTGCGTGTCGTGCTTTCATCGCGGCTTTCCAGCGCGGTGGCGAAGACCGCTTCGATCTGCGCAACCGCCGTTGCCATCGTGTCGAAAGGCGAGTCGGCTTCCAAAGTGGCGACCATGGTCTGGTCGGCAAATTCGGCGATCGGCGACAGCCAGGGATCGGTGAACAGGATAATCG
>JAFAGL010000115.1 GCA_023422735.1 Pseudomonadota bacterium | reverse complement strand
GCGGCCATGCGCTCGGTGGCGCGGGCGGCGCGTTGCTCGGCGGACTGGTCTACGACATTACCGGCGCTTATGGCTTGCTCTGGACGGGATCGTTCGCGCTTTCCGTGCTGGCGGGGCTGCTGGTCTTTACCTTGCGCGACAAGCCCGATAATGCGCTTGCCCTGATTTAGTGGAGAGCTTCTTGCTCTAAGTTTCGGTTCATTGCCTCGAACTGGATCGGCGATTTGTATCCGAATGCGGAGTGCTTTCGGACGGGATTATGGAAGCCATCAATATATTCCCCGATAGCCCGGACGGCTTCTTGCGCGTCTGGAACACGGGTCTCCAGATGAGTTCCGATTTGGCGTTATTATAGCAATTCCCTTGCCGCTCATCGCGGGAAGGATGTCATGCGCCTTGAGAAGTTTGCGGTCGTCGTAACTGGCATATCGCCTTCCGTGATCCGAATGCGGGATGAGCCCGGCTCAGACCGTCGGATTGCGATCATTATGTGAGGGGACACCAACGGCTGAACGAAAATAGACAGCAAGACGCAGCAAGTAATGGCGGAGAGGGGGGGATTCGAACCCCCGATGGGCTTGCACCCATGCCGCATTTCGAGTGCGGTGCATTCGACCACTCTGCCACCTCTCCGCGGGTGTGGTCCGCCTGTTACCAGGCGCGGCGCACTCCATATAGGCAGTCACGCCGCGACACAAGGCCTGAGCGCGTATTTCAGCGCCGCAAAAGCCGGATTGTCTTGACGCAACGAGAAACCCGCTCTATTGACCGCCCATCCGGCGTGGACCCTCGATCCGCGCGGGTGACGTTCGGCTATCCGGCCGCACGCGCCGCGAGGCGAATTTTCGAGCAACAAGACTGACAAGAAGACGGCCGGGCGGTTTTCCGTTCAGAGCCGGATGAACACCGAAAGGAAGAAAGATGTTCGCAGTCATCAAGACCGGCGGTAAGCAGTATCGCGTTGCCGCCGACGACGTTCTGACCATCGGCAACATTGCCGGCGAGCCAGGCGACAAGATCGAATTCGGCGAAGTGCTGGCATTCGGCGATGGCGACAAGACCACGCTCGGCGCGCCGCTCGTCAAGGGTGCCAAAGTGACCGCCGAAGTGGTGGAACAGGGCCGCGCCAAGACCGTGATCGCCTTCAAGAAGCGTCGCCGCCAGAATTCGCGCCGCAAGCGCGGCCAGCGCCAGCAGCACACGGTGGTTCGCATCATCGGCATCACCGGTTGATTACCCACCCTTCGGGTTTCAGCCCGGATTGACGTAACGACAATTTTTCAGGCGCAGCTTGAACCCCACGCGCGGATCAGGCACAAAGGCGCCTCTCAAGGAGTAGTTCCATGGCACACAAGAAAGCTGGCGGTTCGTCGCGCAACGGTCGCGATTCAGAGTCCAAGCGCCTTGGCGTGAAGAAGTTCGGCGGCGAGAAGGTCGTTCCGGGCAACATCATCATTCGTCAGCGCGGTACCAAGTGGCATCCGGGCACCAATGTGGGCATGGGCAAGGACCATACCCTTTTTGCGCTCATTCCAGGTGCCGTGTCGTTTCGTGCGAAAGCCAACGGCCGTACCTACGTATCGGTCGACGCACTGGCCGAAGCCGCGGAGTAAGCCGGATCCGCACCACCAACACCGGCGCCCATCTCGGGTCCGGTGTCTGGAAAAGCCAGAACAAGATAAAGGGGAGATGGGTCGCCATCTCCCCTTTTTTCTTGTGCTCTGGAGGGACTGAGCATGGTTGCCGAACAGGACGACCTCGAAGAAACGCAAAGCCTGTTGATCCAGTGTCCGGTGCTTTTGACCGACCGCCTGGTTTTGCGCCCGCCGCATCTCGAAGACGTGGTGGATCTCGTCGCGCTGGCCAATGATCCGCAGTTGGCGTCCATGTTGTCGACCATGCCGCATCCCTATCGCGAAGCCGATGCACAGGCCTTCGTGGCCCGCTGGGCCGTGGCTGAAAGCGGCGCGGCCTACGCGCTGACCGATGCCGAAACCGGCGCGTTTATGGGCTGCGCCAGTTTGATCGCGCGCAACGAAGGTGCCGAACTCGGTTATTGGATCGGCAAGCCGTTCCAGGGCTTCGGCTATGCGACAGAAGCAGCGCATGCCCTGGTTGACCTCGCATTTCGCGCATCAAACCTCGATCGGCTGCACGCCTCATGCCGGGTCATCAATGCAGCTTCGCGGCGAGTGATCCAGAAATGCGGCTTCGATTATGTCGGACCAGGCATGACCCGTTCGCGCGTCGCCGGGCAGGTCGCGGTGGATCGCTTCAAGCTCGATCGCAAAACCTGGATCGCGCTGCGGTCGTGGCCGCGCAGCGATTGATGCCCCGATAATGAATAAACAGGATCATCTGGCCGGATAGGGCGTGGGAAGCAGGATCGCCAGTCCGGCCAGAAGAAACACGATGATCGTTGCCATGCCGGCCGCGGCAGAGCCAGACAATGCGGTCACGGTCGCGACGAGAAACGGCGCCAGAAAACTCGTGGCGCGCCCTGCCAAAGCATAAATACCGAAATAGCGCCCGGCATCGGCCACCGGAATGCTGCGTGCGAAATAAGCGCGTGACGACGCCTGCACCGGCCCGAACGCCAATCCGATCAGCAGACCGTAAACGATATAGGCTTTCTCGGCGGCGGATGAGAACAGCCCCTCGCCTCCCCCTGCCGCGAAGGAAAAAAGGCCGAACAGCGTTGCAGACCCGCTTGTCGAAACGACGCCGACGGTGGCCGCGATTAGCATCAACAGGCAGATCACGATGATCGCCTTTGAGCCGAATGTCTGATCCAGGCGGCTTGCGGCGAAACAGCCGATGATCGCGGCGATATTCAGCAGGATGCCGAACAATCCGATTTCGGTGATCGACCACCCGAACAAGGC
>JAFAGL010000104.1 GCA_023422735.1 Pseudomonadota bacterium | reverse complement strand
GCGCGCATCGCCACGCTGAACGAGGGGCTGAAGCAGGTTTCCGACAATATCGCCCATGATCTCAAGACGCCGCTGACCCGTTTGCGCAATCGCGCCGAATCGGCGCTGGCGCTGTCCAACGACGTGTCCGGCTATCGCGAAGTGCTGGAAGGGACGATTGCCGAATCGGATCAGCTGATCCGAACCTTCAATGCCATTTTGATGATCTCGCGACTGGAAGCCGGATATTCGGCGGAAGCCGTGGTCGATGTCGATCTTCAGGCTATCGCGCGCGATGTCAGTGAACTCTACGAGCCTTTGGCTGAAGAAACCGGCGTCACACTGGAAACCGTGATGGACCACCCCGTCACTGTGGCGGGTAATCGGGAATTGATTGGCCAGGCGTTATCCAACATCGTCGACAATGCGATCAAATACTCAGCGGGAATGACAAGCGAGCCGCGCGTGGTGGTATCGCTGGCAAGCAATGCGGACGAGGCCCGCATAACCGTGCGGGATCATGGCCCCGGTATTCCTGCCGAAGATAAAGGACGTGCGACCGAACGTTTTGTGCGTTTGGAAAAAAGCCGTTCTCAACCTGGTTCCGGGCTGGGCTTGAGCCTCGCCAAGGCGGTGATGACTTTCCACAATGGCCGGCTGGAACTGGCTGACTCGCAACCCGGCTTGCTGGTATCCATGGTCTTCCCGATAGTCAGGAAGCCCGATGACACCACGGATTGAAACAACGGACGACCTCGCCAGCGGAAAGAGCTGGTTCGGGCTTGCGTTACAACCTTTGCCTTCGTTCAACAGCGAAGTTGCAGGAGAAGCGATTGAGGATCTGATCGCTGCGGCAAAAGAACAGGTTTCGGATCGGCTCACTGAACTGCTGCAAAGGGACACCCCGCTCCGTGACTTTCTCGGCAATGTTTTTTCACTATCGCCCTTCCTGAGGAGCGCTTGTCTGCGCCGCCCCGCAATTCTTGAAGCCTTGTTCGATCAAGCGGTCAGCGAACGGCTGGCCGATATCGAAGCCGAGCTTCTGGCCTTGCAGGAGAATGAAACAGAAGCGCAACTCATGACGCGTCTGCGTCGCCTGAAGGGTGAGGCTCATGCCTTGATCGGATTGGCGGATCTGGCGCGGACACAACAAACGGAAACGACGGTCAAACAGCTTTCCAGCCTGGCCGATGCTTGTTTGAAGGGCGCTGCCGGATTTCTGCTGCGCGGTGCGCATGATGCCGGAAAGCTGCAACTGCCCGATCCTGATGCCCCTTTCGAGAAAAGTGGCTGGATCCTGCTTGCCATGGGCAAGCTCGGCGCGCGCGAGCTGAATTTCTCGTCGGATATCGACCTTATTGTCCTGTTCGATCCTTTGTCTCCCGCAATCGTTGATCGCGATGAGGCAGGCGAGCTGTTCGTGCGTTTGACCCGTCGGCTCGTGCGTATTCTTCATGACCGCACAGGCGACGGGTATGTCTTCCGAACAGACTTGCGACTTCGTCCCGATCCCGGCTCCACGCCTTTGGCGATATCTGTCGATGCGGCTTTGGGTTATTACGAAGGGCGCGGACAGAATTGGGAACGGGCTGCCATGATCAAAGCCCGTCCGGCCGCTGGCGATCTGGCGGCGGGAGAGGCATTCCTCAAAGAGTTGCGCCCCTATGTCTGGCGCAAATATATGGACTTTGCGGCGATCGCCGATGTGCATTCCATCAAGCGCCAGATCCATGCGCATCGCGGCCACGGCGACATTGCCGTGCGCGGACACAACGTCAAGCTCGGTCGTGGAGGCATCCGCGAGATCGAGTTCTTCGTCCAAACCCAGCAACTGATCGCGGGTGGACGCTTTCCCGAACTGCGCGGGCGTGAAACCGTCGCCATGCTGCATTGTCTCGCGCAAGAAAAATGGATTACCAGCGATACGGCTGAGACGCTTGCTCGCCTTTACTGGTTCCTGCGCGATGTCGAACATCGCATCCAGATCCTGGCTGACGAACAAACTCATGTTCTGCCTGATGATGACGAAGGCTTTTCTCAGATTGCGCGCTTGATGGGCTATGCCAGCGACGAGGCTTTCTCCGATGCCTTCCGCGAAGCGTTGCAAACAGTTGAAAAGCATTATGCCGCGCTGTTCGAAACCGCGCCGAAGCTTTCTGCGGAGATTGGCAATCTCGTATTCACGGGTGATGTCGATGATCCGGACACGTTGAAAACGCTTGAAGGTCTGGGTTTTGAGCGGCCATCCGACATGATCCGGCTCGTTCGCGGCTGGCATTTCGGACGCTACCGCGCCACGCGGTCAGCCGAAGCGCGTGAGCGCCTGACCGAACTCACTCCGGCCTTGTTGCAGGCTTTCGGCGAAACCAGGCGAGCCGATGACACCGCAGTGCGCTTCGATGCTTTCATTGCCGGTCTGCCTGCCGGCATCCAGCTGTTTTCGCTCCTTCAAAACAATCCCAGCCTTTTGCATCTCTTGGTGACGATCATGGGCGCGGCGCCGAGATTGGCGGAAATCATCACGCGCAGTCCGCATGTTTTCGATGGTCTGCTCGACCGGTCACTTTTATCGGAACTGCCAAGCCGGGATTACCTTTCCGCGCGTCTTGAGGCCTTTCTGGAAAAAAGCATTGTTTTCGAGGAACGTCTGGATCGCCTGCGCATCTTCGCGAGCGAACAGCGCTTCCTGATCGGCGTTCGATTGCTGACGGGATCGATCGACGCGATGCGTGCCGCGCGCGCCTTTTCCCATCTTGCGGACCTCACAATCGGCGTTGCGTTTGAGGCTGTGCAGAAAGAGTTCGCCGCACGGCACGGAAATATTCCGGGCGCCCGCATTGCCATTCTTGGGATGGGCAAGCTTGGCAGCCGCGAACTCAGCGCGGGCTCTGATGTCGATATGATCCTGATTTACGATCACGATCAGGGCGCGGAATGGTCCGACGGCGAGAAGCCACTTGAGCCGACGCTTTATTTCGCCCGGCTCACTCAAAGATTGATCGCCGCAGTTTCGGCCCCGACCGGGCGCGGAGTGCTTTATGAAATCGATCTGCGTTTACGACCTTCGGGAAACAAGGGGCCGATTGCAACGCATATCGAAGCATTCCGCAAGTATCAGAATCAGGAAGCCTGGATCTGGGAGCATATGGCACTGACCAGGGCCAGGCCGATCGCAGGTGAGACCGGGCTATGCGCAGATCTCGTGCGCGATATCGAAGCGCTGATCACCAAGCCGCACGACAAACGGGCGGTCAAGGCAGCGGCCATCGAGATGCGCGATCTTCTGGAAGAAGAAAAGCCAGCGCGGGACACCTGGGATCTGAAGCGCATTCCCGGTGGCCTGATCGACCTCGAATTTCTGGCACAGGTCGGAGTGCTCCTTGCGGCGACGCCCGGTCTCGCAAAAGGCGAAACCGGGACGATGCCCACACTTGCCAGTCTGGAGCCGTCATTCGCAGACGCCGGCGAGGTAGAAACGCTTACCGCTGCGCACCGGCTTTATACGTCTATATCGCAGGTCATACGTCTTTGCGTGGCAGGTACTTTCGATAGAGATGACATGCCGCCCGCCTTGTCCGATATTCTTTTGCGCGTAAGCGACACGCCGGAAATGTCCGTGCTTGAAGCGCTTCTCGTTGAAACCCAAACCGATGTTCGCAGAATCTTCGACCGGATCCTGCGCGAAGGCCGGGATGTCAAGCAGCCTGCGCCATGACCTGCTTTTGAAGTGGCAGGCGGACTGAAACCACCGTGCCGGAACCTTCCTTGGAGCGGATTTTCAGCGTGCCGCCGTGAAGTTCGGCAAGCGACCGGGAGATGGCAAGGCCAAGGCCCGAACCGGTATGGTTCTTCGACATCTGATTCTGAACCTGCTCGAAGGGGCGGCCAAGTTTCTTCAAGGCATCACGCGGAATGCCGCAGCCATTGTCCTCGATCGTCAACAACATGGCATCGGCAATCGGACGGGCGCGGACCGAAATCTTCCCGCCATGGCCGGTGAACTTCACCGCGTTGGACAAAAGATTGATGGCGATCTGTTTGACGGCCCGCTTGTCGGCATTGATCGTCAGCGCGTCTGCAATCTTGGTGTCGACAGTAATCGCCTTATCCTGGGCTTGCAGCGCAATGACCCGCACCGCCTCCGTGACCAGAGGTGCGAGATCAATGTCTTCGCATTCCACATTCACATGGCCGGCTTCGATTTTCGACATGTCGAGAATGTCGTTGATGACGCCCAGAAGATAGTTGCCGCTCGAATTGATGTCGCGCGCATATTCGATATAGCGCTCTGAGCCCAACGGTCCGAAAAAGCCGCTTGCCATGAGTTCGGAAAAGCCGATGATCGCATTGAGCGGGGTCCGCAGCTCATGGGACATATTGGCAAGAAATTCTGATTTTGCGCGGTTGGCGGCCTCTGCGCGCTCGGTTTCGCGCATATATTTCTGGTTGAGATCCGCCAGTTCCACGACGCGCTCTTCCTCCGCACGACGCGCAAGGCTGAGATCGTGGATCGTGGCCTTTTGCCGACGTTCGCTTTCGGTCAAGCGTTCCTGATGCTGCTTGAGTTGGGTGATGTCCGAACCCACCGACACGATGCCGCCGTCTCGCGTCTTCAGTTCGTTAACCTGCAACCAGCGCCCATCCGC
>JAFAGL010000002.1 GCA_023422735.1 Pseudomonadota bacterium | reverse complement strand
CCCTCAGACAGCTGCAATATTTCGACGCGCTCATGCGCAGCCTGAATTTTCGCCATGCCGCAGCCGCTGTCGGCGTCACCCAGCCGGCGTTGTCGGCGCAGATCGCAGAACTCGAGGCGCGCTTGGGCGTGAAACTGTTCGAAAGGGGAGCCGGGCCGGTGACGGCCACCGGCGACGCGCTGTATCTGCGGCCAAGGATCGAGGCCATTCTTGCCGATGTCCGGGAACTGGAAATGGTGTCGCAGCGCGACCGCGCGCTCTTCGAAGGGCCGCTTCTGCTTGGCGTCATCCCGACAGTGGCCCCCTATTTTCTGCCCTATGTGCTGCCATTGCTGCGCGAGCGTTTCCCCGAATTGCGCTTGCAGCTGCGCGAAGCCCTGACCGAAACGCTCGTCACCGATACGATTGCCGGCCGCATAGATGGGTTCATCGCGGCTGAACCGCAGGATTCGGACCGGCTCGTCACGCAATTGATATTCGAGGACGCCTTCATGCTGGCTGTTCCCTCGGCCAATGCCGCGGCAGTCGGTTCACCGGTGATGCCTGAAGGGCTGGAAACTGAAAACCTGATGCTGCTGGAGGAAGGTCATTGCCTGCGCGATCAGGCGCTGGCTGTTTGCCGCCAGGTCAAGCCCGTCGCCATGAAGCGGTTCGGCGCGACAAGTCTCACAACATTGATGCAGATGGTGGCCAACAATATGGGCGTCACCTTGATCCCCGAAATGGCTGTCGCATCGGCCAACACGATCGACGGGCTGAAGATCGTGCCCTTCGCGCCGCCCTCCCCGCAGCGTCGCGTTGCCCTGTTCCATCGCCGAAACGGCGTGCGCTTGTCGGAAGCAGAAAAGATTGCAGCGCTGATTGCGAGCCTATGGACGGAGCCGCGGTGAAGGACGCGCTCAGGATCGCGTGTTCGTCGACGGTTTACCCCGTCCAAGACCGATCAAGATCGCGATCATGCAAAGGCCGATCGCAAAGAACACATGTTTCAGGATGGTGAAAACGGACGCCGTGCGGATCAGCGAATGGCTGGCGCCGACGGGATCGACCAGCATGGTCGCGATCATGACGTTTTCACCGTAATCGGCGATGAGATATGGCAGGATCCAGACAAAACAGAGCCTGAGCAGCCGCGCATCGCCCAAATTACGGAACATATCGAGCCTTCGTGCGGCATGATATGTGAACCCGCCCAGGGCAGAGCCTATCAAATACGGAAACAGCAGATCGGCTGTGAGATAATGCCAGACAAGCGCTGTTTCACGCCCACGCGGGCCAAGAGCCGTCAACCAGGACAACGCTTCCATGGGCTTGAACCCATCGAAGCGCCAATCAAGACTGGATTGACCGCCTGTCAGCGGCCGCAGATACAGAAATTCCAGCGCCAGCATGGCAAGCCCGACAGGGATCGCCATGACCACAAAGACGGTGGGATTTCGAAGAAAGCGCATTCCGCCGCTTACATGACGCCGGGATAGTTCGGGCTTTCCCGCGTAATCGTCACGTCATGCGCATGGCTTTCGCGCAGACCGGCGCTGGAAATACGCACAAAGGTTGCCCGCTCACGCAGATCGGCAAGAGTGGCACCGCCGACATAGCCCATCGCCGCGCGCAAGCCGCCGGCCAGCTGGTGCAGAACGCCAGATACCGGCCCCTTGTAAGGCACCTGACCTTCGATGCCTTCGGGAACCAGTTTCAGCGTGTCGCGAACCTCGGCCTGGAAATAGCGATCCGCAGAGCCCCGCGCCATTGCGCCAACCGAACCCATGCCGCGATAGGCTTTGAACGACCGGCCCTGATGGAGATAGACTTCGCCCGGGCTTTCCTCGGTTCCAGCCAGCAGAGAGCCAACCATGGCAGCACTTGCGCCGGCGGCGAGCGCCTTGGCCAGATCGCCCGAATATTTGATGCCGCCATCGGCAATGATCGAAATATTCTGCTTGTCGGCTTCCTCCGCCGCCGCCATCACTGCGGACAATTGCGGAACGCCGACGCCTGCCACGATGCGCGTGGTACAGATCGAGCCTGGGCCGATCCCGATCTTGACCGCGTCCGCTCCAGCATCGATCAGCGCCTTTGTGCCCTCTGCCGTCGCAACATTGCCGGCCATGATGCGAACCGAGTTCGTCATCTTCTTGGCATGGGCGACGGCATCGAGCACGCGCTGCGAATGACCATGCGCCGTGTCGATGACCAGCAAATCGACGCCTGCGTCGATCAAGCGCTCGGTGCGTTCAAGGCCGTCCGCCCCAACGGTCGTCGCTGCCGCGACGCGCAAACGCCCCTGCGCATCTTTCGACGCGTGCGGATTGAGCTGCGATTTTTCCATGTCCTTGACCGTGATCAGGCCGATGCAGATCCCCTGGTCATCCACCACCAGCAGCTTTTCGATCCGGCGCTGATGCAGCAGGCGCTTGGCTTCATCCTGGCTGACATTGTCCTTAACCGTGACGAGATTTTCCTTCGTCATCAGTTCATGGACCTTTTGCTTCGGATCGGAAGCAAAACGGACATCGCGATTGGTCAGAATGCCAAGAAGCCTACCGACGCGCGGACCGCCCAAGCCTGCATTTTCAACAACGGGAATACCGGAAATGCCGTGCGCCTTCATGAGCGACAAGGCATCCGCCAAACTTGCATCCGGCCCGATCGTAACCGGATTGACCACCATGCCGGATTCGAATTTCTTGACCTGTCGAACCTGTTCGGCCTGTTCTTCCGGCGTGAAATTGCGATGCACGACACCGATCCCGCCGGCCTGCGCCATGGCAATCGCAAGGCGCGCCTC
>JAFAGL010000277.1 GCA_023422735.1 Pseudomonadota bacterium | reverse complement strand
GGTCTTTTGACTCTGCTTTGGGCTTTGAAGAACGATGGCAAGGACAAGCCGGGCTTTGGCGATCTCGTGCCGATGCTTGCGGCTGGCCGCACCTCTATCGTGGTGGAAACGGAGTTCGACGCCGCATTCTATCCGCTGGCGGGCTACCGCGTGCTTGGCCGCCGTGCCGTGCGCATCGACATTCTGGAGCGGCTTGCCGATCTGATCCGTCCCGCCCTTGGTTGGCGTGCCGGGGCCGGGGCGCGTCCGGTCGGCGCATTTGACGGTCAGGCCTTCATGACGACGCCGCAGATGATGTCGATCCTTGGTGCCAATGCCGAGGATATGGAGGAAATCCTCAAGGGCCTGGGCTATCGCAGCGAAGCCAAGCCGGCCAAGGAAATCCGCGACCGCCTGGCTGCCATGGATGCACGTGCCCAGGAAGCTGCGGAAAAGGCCCGGGCTGAAAAGGATGCTGCGGACAGGCTGGCCGCCGAAAAGCAAGCTGCTGAAAAAGAAGCGATCAGCGAGGCTGCATCCAGCGATACGGTCGCGCAGGAAGACAATGTCGCCGTCCTTGGCGAAGTTCTGGCTGAAAAACTCGAAGCCGCTGAAACGCAGGCCGATCCCGTGGCGGCAGGCGCCAGCGTGCTGGGCGCCGATGACGCGCAGCCCGTTTCGGATGAAGCATCCGCGCCCGCTGAGCCGGTCGAACAATCCGACGCAGCTCCGCAGGCCGACGAGGCGGAACCGGTGGAAGCTTCGAGCGCCCCCGCTGAATCAGCAAAGCCCACCGCACCGCTCGCGGAAGTGGTCGAGGCTGGCGCAACCGTGCTCGGTGCGCCGGAAACCGAAAAAGCGGCTTCAGGCGAAGCTTCGGATCAGCCTGCTTCTACGCAAGAAGAGCCTGTCGAGGAAGAAAAGCCGATCCTGTTGTGGCGTCCCGCGCGTCATGATCGCAACCAGCGTCCGCGCAATGCCGGCCGTCGCGATCAGCGCAACACCAATCGCCGCGAGCATCCTCGCGCCGAAGCCGCATCCGGAGACAACCAGAACGCGGAACATCGGGGTCGTCAGCGTCAAGACCGCAATGCCGCGCCCGGTTCGCGCGGGCGCAATGATGAAGATCGCAAATCTGGAAACAAGCGCTTTGATCGGCGCGACAAGGATCGCAACAATCATGAGCGGTCCGGTGGCCGTCCGCCCCGCGACGATCGTGGCAACAAGTTTTCCGCCGCGCCCAAGCGGGACGAGCGCCCCGCGCGTATGGATCCGGATTCGCCGTTTGCCAAGCTGGCCGCTTTGCGCGACCAGTTGAAGAAATAGGCCGTTGACAGTCGAGGCACGTCAGCGCCTCGACAAATGGCTGTTTTTCGCGCGCCTGCAAAAATCCCGCACTCTGGCCGCCAAGCTTGTGGCGGCCGGCAAGGTGCGGATCAATCGCGAAAAGACCGATAATCCCGCGCGCGCGATCAAGCCGGGCGATGTTTTGACGATCACTTTCGCAAACCAGGTTGTCGTGGTGAAGGTTGAGGCGCCCGGCAAGCGACGCGGACCGGCGACGGAAGCGCGCACGCTTTATTCCCTCCTTTCGCCCATTGCCGGTCCGGAAGTGTCAGGTGAGGTTGCGGCTTTTCGCGGTGCCATGGAAGGGCGCGGTGAGGATCTGGAAGATCCTGGCGATGACGAAGACCCGGACGATTTCGAAGATTGATCGGCTCCCCGTGGGGTTAGCAGTAGGGCTCGAACACGCGCCCGGCGGCAGGAATGCTGCGATTGCGAAAAATCCTTCTACGCAGTTGCAGCATTGCGAACTTTCCACCCCTTGCCAGTTGTGTTCAAAGGGATTACCTCCGCGCCTAGCCATATAGCCAGACTGTTTTCACCCGCCCTGTGTGCGGCTGAATCTCCTTCCGGGAGCCTTTTCATCATGACCTATGTCGTCACTGACAACTGCATCCGCTGCAAATATACGGATTGCGTTGAAGTGTGTCCGGTTGACTGCTTTTACGAAGGCGAGAACATGCTCGTCATTCATCCTGACGAATGTATCGATTGCGGCGTTTGCGAACCCGAATGCCCGGCCGACGCCATCAAGCCCGATACGGAGCCCGGTCTCGACAAATGGTTGACGTTGAATGCCGATTTCGCAGAAAAATGGCCCAACCTGACGATCAAGAAGGATGCTTTGCCGGAAGCCGCTGAGCATGACGGCGAAGAAGGCAAGCTCGAAAAATATTTCTCCGAAGAGCCCGGCAGCGGAGATTGATGCGCTGCCGAACTGTTTCTCGTATTTCCACTGTTTGGCATCGATAACGGCTGTTGGCCGTTTCGCGGTTTGAGCGGAAGGAAACTTGCGCGCTGCAAGGTGAATGCAGCCGCGCGTCAGCGCTTGCGTGCGAACGCAGCAAAATGTTGATTCTCCCGGCTTTTTGTGATATTCATCCACAAATGCCGGTGACACACCATCTTTTTATGGCGCTTATGCCCTAATCCCAGAGGTTATTGATCGTTCTCGACCAAGGCAACTTGGGCGAATGCTTTTTGCCGCATTCGGTCAGGTGGTTGATTTGGCGGGTTCGGCCATGTGCAAATCGGTTACGAGTTTTGACCGAAAGGGTCAAGCGGTCCGTCGACATTTGTGTCGGCCCGGAACACAGGAGTGAATGCGTATGGCTACCCAGCAGAAGAAGACGGCTGCGCGGAATGGTTTCAAGACCGGCGAATTCATCGTTTACCCCTCGCATGGTGTGGGGCTGATTGCCGCCATCGAGGAACAGGAAGTGGCTGGCCACAAGCTGGAACTCTTCGTGATCGATTTCCAGAAAGACAAGATGCGCTTGAAGGTGCCCGTTGCCAAAGCGACCTCGATCGGCATGCGCAAGCTGTCTGAAACCGATTATGTCGATCGGGCGCTCAAGGTGGTGCAAGGCCGCGCCCGCGTGAAGCGGACGATGTGGTCGCGCCGTGCGCAGGAATATGATGCCAAGATCAATTCCGGCGACCTGATCTCGATCGCGGAAGTCGTGCGCGATCTCTACCGTGCCGAGAACCAGCCGGAGCAATCCTATTCCGAGCGTCAGCTTTATGAAGCAGCGCTTGATCGCATGGCGCGCGAGATTGCTGCCGTCAACAAGATGTCGGAAACCGAAGCGGTTCGTTTGATCGAGGTCAATCTGAACAAGGGTCCCAAGCGCGGGGCCAAGGCTGATGAAGCCGCCGAAAATGACGAAGCGGAACAGGAAGAAGCCGCTTGAGCTTCTGATCGAACCTGAAGAAAAAGCCGGCCCCAGCGCCGGCTTTTTCTTTGGGCGCCTGCTTGAACCATGCCGCAAAACACGGTTTGAGCCATGCTTTTACCGGGCTTGATTCCGGCCCCGCTCGCACTAGATCAATTTTCTCGGGAACCACCCTACGTCTCGCGCGTTTCATCAACGCTCGGGACTCGTACCGGCTGCGGGTTTGGCATTTGTCCAGATGCTTTGCGAGCATGGCAGAGGAAGCCGGCAAAAGCGGGGTGCAGTTATGGACGATACGGCGAAACGAACGTTGATCCGTGCGGCTATGAAGGCGCCTTACCTTGAGCGGGACGAGGAACATGACCTCGCCTTGCGCTGGAAAGACCAACAGGATCAGCAGGCTCTCCACAAGATCACAATGGCGCATATGCGCCTTGTCATCTCGATGGCTGCCAAATTCCGATATTTCGGCTTGCCGATGAGCGATCTCATCCAGGAAGGCCATGTGGGTCTGCTTGAAGCGGCTGCCCGTTTCGAACCCGACCGGGAAGTTCGTTTCTCGACTTATGCGACATGGTGGATCCGCGCCTCCATCCAGGATTATATCTTGCGCAACTGGTCGATTGTCAGGGGCGGAACGAGTTCGGCGCAAAAGGCGCTGTTCTTCAATCTGCGCCGATTGCGTGCGCGGCTGGCGCAAGGCTCGGAACCGCTCTCCAATTCTGCGATCTATGAAGAAATCTCCAACGCGCTCGGCGTCACGGTCGCGGATGTGGCGGTCATGGATTCGCGGTTGTCCGGCTATGATACGTCCTTGAACGCGCCGGTCAGCGACGACAGCAATGGCGGGTCTTCGGATCGCATGGATTTCCTCGTTTCGGACGATCCGCTGCCTGATGAGGTTGTGTCCGACACGATCGATGTCGAGCGGCGGTCGCGCTGGCTCGGCTCGGCCATGGATGTGCTGAATGATCGTGAACGTCGCATCATCCAGGAGCGTCGTTTGCAAGACGATGGCGCGACCCTGGAATCGCTCGGCACCAAGCTTGGCATTTCGAAGGAGCGCGTGCGTCAGATCGAAAACCGTGCGCTGGAAAAGTTGCGGGCGGCCTTGGTGAAGGTCAATCCCGAATTGTCGATGGCTGCTGCCTGATTTCTCAGCGTCTCATTCGGCCCAGTCCGGATCGGTCGTGAAGGCAATTGTCAGCCAGCGATCCGGGCCCGCTCCGCCGATAGCTGCGCCGATCTCGTCGCGGATCGCGTCCCATTCTTCCAGTCGCCGTGGCGGCTGGCCGTTTGGGACGATGAAGCATAATTCGATTTGCCGCCCGCGTCCCACTTTGGCGACATAAGCACGGTAGTCATGAAATCCGTGGCGGGTAATGGTTTCCTGCGCCACCTGATCCACTTCGCCCTTGAATTCGGCGGGCGTCACCAGCAACATATCGCTCAGCGCCTGCTTCACGGTGCTGATCGGCAGCGGGATCACCACCAGGCAGATCAGCGCGAGGATTGCCGGATCGACATAAGGGATCATCCAGTCCCATTGCGTGTCTTCGATCGCGAAGCCGAAGACGAAGGCGAGCAGAAGTGACGCGGTGAGCGCGGCCGACATCCACCAGGCTTTGGCATCCAGCGACAGCAGCTCGGAATGAATACGCCGATTGGCGCGTTGAACCACAATGGCCATGACGATCGCCGTGGAAACGGTGATCGCGCCATAGATCATGCCCTGATCGAAGGCGAGCCTCCGGCCGCCGCCGAGAAAGCTTTCGATTGCGGTGAGAAACGCATAGATCGCGGCACTCATCAAAAGCGTGCCGTTGAGGGCCAGCACCATGGGTTCCAGATGCCAAAACCCCATGGTGAAGCGCTCCATGAAGCGCGGCTTGCCTTCCTTGGCATTGGATCGCACGATCAGGCTCGAAACAAGCAGCGCGATGCCCGTCATGGACGTGTCGATCAGCGAATACACGCCGTCGAACAAAATGGCGGACGATCCCGAAAGCAGACCGAAGCCGACTCCGACCACGGCGGTCATCAGGGTAACGATCACCGATAACCGGAGAATTGCGCTTTCGGTCGTCATTTCAGCGGTCGGTGATGATCTTGACCTTCTCGCCGGGTGAGGGCGTGGCCCCTGTGGGCAACGCATTCAAAAGGCGGAACAGTTCCAGCTTGCGATCGACGCCCTGCATCTGGGAAGCGAGCGCGGCAAGCGTTTGTCCCGGCTGAACGGTGACGATGCGGACCCGCAGCGGCTTCAGAGATGCCTTTTCCTGTGCGGTCAACACGCGGAAGCTCGCACCGACACTGTTGGCCACGGGCAAAAGATCGGTGCTCGAAACCGGTGCTGCGGTCAAAAGCCGGTAAACCTGGTCGCCTGCGCGCACCACCGTGACATCGAACTGCCAGCCATCGACTGCGGCCCGCGCATTTGCGGCTTCCTGCCCGTTGATGGTCGTTTCGCGCACGGAAGCGGCGTCGAGGCCTGCAACCCAGCCGCTGCGCAGATAATTGGTGAGCGACGTTTTGCGGTTCAGCGTCACGCCGTCGAAGCGGATTGCGGTATCGTTCGGGCCTGTCGCGGTGACGGCTTCAGCGGAATTGTCGATTGTGAAGCCGTCCGGCACGGTGAAGGTGACGCCCAGGCGTGGATGAAGGAAGGTGCGGCCGCGAATATATCCTTCTTCGGGCGTGTCGCCATAAATCAGCCCATCGATGCCCGCGAGATAGGAGTCGCGATCGCGCGAACCGGTGCCGGGTGTGCCGAACTGACGCGCGTGGCGCTTGGCAAGTTCGATGCGCTGCGGCGCGTTGGGGTGACTTGCCAGGAAGTCGAGGCTCGGATCGGTCGCCCCGCTGACATTTCGAAAATCCGAATAGCTGGCCATGGATTGCAGGAAACGCGGGGCGGCGAATGTATCGTAGCCCGCGCGGCCTAGCGCACGAATGCCGATCGCATCGGCTTCCAGTTCCTGATTGCGCGAAAACTGGGCCAGCCGCAGCTTGTTGCGGATCAGCGCCAGCCGCGCGGTCTGGTCGCCGTCGAGCACATCGCTCACCACTTTCGAAGCCAGCTCCTCTTCCGCTTCCCTTTGCTGGCGCTGCACGCCGTGATTGGCGGTCACATGCGCCATTTCATGGCTGATAACGGCGGCAAGTTCGGCGGAATCATTGGCCAAAGACAGCAATCCGCGGGTGACGTAGAGATACCCGCCCGGCAAGGCAAAGGCGTTCACATTGGGCGAGTTCAGGATGGTGATGCGGAAGGTCTGTGAGGGATTTTCCGGATCGAGCGTCAGCGCGCCGATCGCCTTGGCGACCATGCGTTCCAGCTTGGGATCGGAATATTCGCCGCCATAGGTCGCCAGAATGCGCGGATGCTGCGCTTTTGCGACATTGGCGAGGCGGTCGTTGCGCGAAACCGTGTCGACGGTGACGGGATTATCGGAAGGTCGAACAGATTGCAGCGAAGGATCGTTGCTGAACGAATCCATGCTGACGCAGCCGGAAACCAGCGCCACGAGCGAAATCATCGCCAGCGCGCGGTGAATCCGTTGCCCCGCCATGAAAAGCGCAGACCCGTTCTTGTCATGCAGATTGTTCAGATGACGCCCCTTCGACTGTCAGATTCGGCCACAAGGCTGATAAACCTAGCCACATCCCGTTCGATCTTACAACAAGAGGGCAGTTTCGTGGGCACGGAGTTTGACCAACAATTATGTCACCTTCCGGGCAAGAAAAGATGCGAAGGCCTGGCTTTCTAGGCTGTGCGGCGCGGATCCTTGCCCAGATAGCGGCGAAAAGCGTCCGGCGCTTCCGGGCCAAAAAACTGCGCGGCGCTTCCTTGCGCGGCAATCCTGCCGTCTTCCAGAAACAGGACATCGCTGGCGATGCGCTGGGCATCGTCGGGATGATGCGTCACGAACAGGATCGTGGTGCCGGAGCGCGCATGCAGTTTGCGGATTTCTTCCAGCATGTCGACGCGCAGCGCGGGGCCGAGCGAGGCGAAAGGCTCATCCAGAAGCAGCACCGGCTTGTCGCGCACCAAGGCACGGGCAATCGCCACGCGCTGGCGTTCCCCGCCGGACAGTTCGCGCGGCAGGCGCTTTTCCTTGCCGACAAGTCCCGTGACGCTCAGCGCCTCGGTGATCGCGTCACGGTCTTGTCGCGACAGCTTGAGCGAAGGCGAGCGTCCCAGCCCGATATTCTGTTCCACGCTCAAATGGCCGAACAGATTGTTTTCCTGAAAGATCATGGAAACGGGACGGTTTGCCGGCGACACCTCGTCCATGATTGCCTTCCCGATCAGCACATGGCCCGATTGGGGTGTTTCGAACCCTGCCACCAGGTTGAGCAAGGTGGATTTGCCCGATCCGCTCGGTCCCATCAGCGCGGTGATCGAACCGGGCTCGATCACGGCGTCGAACAGGAACGCCACGTCGCCGTAAGCGAAAGCAAGCGCCTTCAGTTGAATATCCAAACCGCTCACTTGCGTCCTTTCGCCAGCCGGTCGGAAAGATAAACCAGCAACAACGTCAATACGCCAAGAAACAGCGCCAATCCCGCCGCATCTGCGGTGCGATAGCTGCCCATGCGCTGCAAAAGCAGATAGGGCAGGGTTTGCACCTGGTCCGAGCCGAACAGCGCGATCACGCCGAGATCGCCGAGCGACAGAGCCATGGCAAAGGCCAGCGCGGAAAGCAGCGGCGCGCGCAGGCTTGGCCAATCCACCAGCCAAACGCGGTTCCAGCCGCTGATGCCGAGAGAGGCGCAAAGCCTGTCATGGCGCGTCGCGGCATCGTCATGCGCAGGGCGGATCAGCCGCATCGCAAAGGGCATGGCCATGATGCCATTGACGGCGATCACCATGATCGGTGCAAGCGCCAGAACATCGGTCCATAGGCGCAAAAAAATGAACCAGCCGGCGCCGATCACGATGGGCGGAATGACCAGAACATAGCCCGCGCCGGTATCGAACAGCGTTTCCACCCAGCGCAGCCTGTTTGATCCGCGTGAAGCGAGCGCATGGCGCGCGCGCACCAGCGCCAGCGAAAGGCAAAGCGCGAGCGATGCCGCGCCCAGCGCCAGCGCAAGGCTTGTCCAGGTCGCTCTTTGTACGGATCCCTCGGATGCAAGCCGTGTCAGATCGGCGGAAAGCCCGCTGATGACGATCGCCGCCAAAGGCGCGACCACGAAGATCGCCGCCGCGCCGATCAGCATCAGGTTGATCGCTTTTTCGCGACCTGAAAGCGGGTGAAAGCGCTGCGGCACGACGGAAAGGTTGCTGTCGGCAGCCGTGTTCGCGCCAAGCTTGGCGAGCAGCGCCAGAACCCCGATTGTCAGCGAGAGTTGTACCAATGTGAGCGCGACGGCCCGCGCCGGATCGAAATCAAACCGCAGCGCCTGGTAAATCGCGACTTCCAGCGTGGTGGCGCGGGGGCCGCCGCCCAGCGTCAGCACCAGCGTGAACGAGGTCGCACACAACATAAAGACGAGCCCCGCGACCGAAGGCAGCGCCTGGCGCAGCACCGGCCATTCGATGATCCGGAAACTCGCCAAACTGTTGAAGCCCAGTTGCTGGCCGAGCCGCTGCTGGTCGGGCGAAATGGTTTGCAGCGCTTCCAGAAACAAGCGCGTGGCCAATGGCAGGTTGAAGAATACATGCGCGATCAGGATGCCCGACAGACCGTAGATGCCCGGCCATGGCGCGCCGGCCAGCCAGGAAAGATACGGGCCGAGAAAGCCCGCACGGCCGAACAAGGCAAGCAAGCCGAGCGCCGCAACGATTGCCGGCAATGCCAGTGGCACGGCAAACAATTGCAGGATCAACCGGCGTCCGAAAAAATCCGGATAACGCGACAGCGCACGCGCAACCGCAATCGCCGGCACTACCGAAAGCAACGTCGAAAGCAGCGCCTGCCACAGCGTGAAGCGGATAACGCGCAGCAGGTAAGGATCGAAGGCTGCGAGTGCGCCTGCCGGATTGCGCAGCCCTTCGACCATCAATCCGGCGAAAGCGCCGCCGATCACGACGGCCAGAAGCGCGAGCGCACCCGCGCCCGTTATCACCCGCCGGTCGGAAAACGCAGCCCGCATCGCCAGCCTATCGGCTCATCACCGCCAGCCATTCGTCGATCCAGGCGCGGCGGTTCTGCGCGATTTCTTCCGGCGCGATTTTCAGGCTTTGCGTCGGCTTTACCATGCGCTCGAAGGCTTCGTTCAATGGCTGCGAGGTTTTGGCCGCAGGCAGCATCCAGTTGGTTTCGGGGATCACGTCCTGGAAGACCGGCGTCAGCATGAAGGCCATGAACTGCTTCGCAAGCGGGTTCTCCGCGCCTTGTTTGGTCACGCCCGCCACTTCCACCTGCAGATAATGCCCTTCGGCAAAGCTTGCCGCCTGATAGCGTTCGCTCTTGTCGGCGATGATGTGGTAGGCGGGCGAGGTCGTGTAGGAAAGCACCATCGGCGCTTCGCCCTTGGTGAACAGCCCATAGGCTTCGCTCCAGCCCGGCGTCACGGTCAGCACGCGCTTGTTGAGCTTTTCCCAGGCCGCACCCGCTTCATCGCCATAAACCGCCTTCATCCAAAGC
Source organism: Pseudomonadota bacterium (assembly GCA_023422735.1). Lineage (GTDB taxonomy): Bacteria > Pseudomonadota > Alphaproteobacteria > Rhizobiales > Rhizobiaceae > Tianweitania. The sequence goes on along the minus strand of JAFAGL010000277.1, from coordinate 1,507 downwards.
AGCAGGCCGAGCCCCGGCGTGGAGGTGCGCGGGTCCTGGATCACGATCTTCTGGCTGGCATCGCCCTCCACCAGCTCCTTCAGGCTCGACGGTGGGTTTTCCAGCATTTCCGTGTTATAAACCACGGCGAAATAGCCGTAATCGTAAGGCAGGAACTGGTCGTCCTCCCAGCCACCGGGAATTGTCAGCGCATCGCTTTGAACGCCATGCGGGGCGAATAGTCCGCTGTCGCGCGCTTCTGCGGTCAGGCTGGTGTCGAGCCCCAGCACGATGTCGGCCTTGGTGGAAGCGCCTTCGAGCTTCAGCCGGTTGAGCAGCGCGACGCCATCGGCCACTGACACGAAATCGACCGCGCAGTTGCATTCGGCCTCGAAAGCCTTTTCGACAGCGGGTCCCGGCCCCCATTCGGAGGTGAAGCTGTCGTAGGTATAGATCGTGAGTTTGTCCTGCGCCGCAGCGGGCAGGGCACCGAGCGCGAGCGCGCCCGCAAACAGGCTGGTCAGCAATGATATGCGCATGAAAGCGCCTCCTTCTCGTCCACGTTTCAGGGAATTGAGGCGCTGTTCAAACGCGTCTAATCCCTCCGCCGGTGCAAACCGGATCAGGTTCAGCGGGTTGGCAGGTTTTCACCCAGGCCTCTCAGCCGGCTACGCAAGATCAAGCGCACCGGCACCCCGTTAGAGCGAAACAAGACATAAGCTGAAGTGCGGAACAGGGCAAGCATTTGCAACGCGACGCCGCGCCGTGAAGCATATTGCTTCAACCTGATCCGGTGAGGATTGCTATCGCTGGCGCTTGCGGTTCATAGCCCTTTTCTGTTCACGCTACTTTTGATCCGAATCCCGGCCCGAATCCCAGCGAGGTGAAATCACGATGTTCCAGATGACCCCGATGCTGGCCAGCGCCGTTTTCCATGCAGCTTGAAACATTCGACACCGTCATCCTCGGCGCAGGCGCGGCGGGCATGATGTGCGCGATCCATGCCGCTGCCCGCGGCGGGCGCGTGCTGGTGGTGGATCATGCCAAAGCGCCGGGCGAGAAGATCCGAATTTCCGGCGGGGGCCGGTGCAATTTCACCAATCTGGGGGCAAGCGCAAGGAACTTCATTTCTGCCAATCCGCATTTCGCCAAGTCGGCGCTTGGTCGTTACACGCAGCATGATTTAATCGCGCTTGTCGAAAAACACGGCATTGCCTGGCACGAAAAGACGCTTGGCCAGCTTTTCTGCGACGAGTCCGCGAAGCAGATCATTTCCATGCTTCTGGACGAGATGAAGCAGGCCGGTTGCGAATTGCGTTTGAGAACCACGCTCGAAACAGTCCAGCGCGACGTGAGCGGCTTTATCGTCACGCTCGGCGGCGATGGGGCGGCGAAAATCCGCTGCCGTCATTTCGTTGTCGCCTGCGGCGGCAAGTCGATCCCGAAGATGGGCGCGACAGGCCTTGGCTACCAGATCGCGGAGACGTTCGGGCTGGCGGTTACCCAAACGCGTCCGGCGCTTGTCCCG
>JAFAGL010000251.1 GCA_023422735.1 Pseudomonadota bacterium | reverse complement strand
CCATTGGCAAAGCCTGCTCCGGGAAGGCCATTGCCTGAAAAATGATTCTCAAGGGTGGTTGTTTTCGCGCAACTGGGTTATGAAGCAACCCACTTCAACGCGAACCAGAGGAGGCAAATATGAATTTCATCCCGATTTGCGCGATGTGCCCTCCTCTCCCACGGCACGTCTGACGGCGGTTTCGCGACTTCTTTTCAAGTTACCAGAGTCACGTCCCGAACACCGTCGAAGCACCTTTTGTTTCCGCCGGAATTCGCGACGTCATGTTTTGTTTCCCTAGTCAGTTCCTGAACTCCCTGCTTCCGCTCTCCGGAAAGGCAGCAGACTGCTCGTTTCATCGGGATATCTGTAAGTGTCCCGCCATTCATCTCCGCATTTGTGAGCTGTCTTGCTCGCGATCGGCAATTTTCTCGCGAGTTTGATCATGTTTCGCTGGTTTGAATCTCGCCTCGATCCCTTTCCCGCCGAGGAACCCACGGAACCGCCAAAGACGCTGGTCGGCTTCTGCCTCCATTACACGAAAGGGTCCTGGCCCTACATTGCCATGTCGGCAGCGCTCACAGCCCTGATTGGCCTGATCGAGGTCTGGCTGTTCGGCGTAATGGGCCAGATCGTCGACTGGCTGTCGCATCAAAACAAGGATACTTTTCTTCAGACCGAAGGCTGGAAGCTGTTCGGCATTGCCGTTCTGATCCTGCTGATCAACCCGATCATCGACTGGACGCGGCTGCTCCTCAACCAGCAAACGCTGATGGGCAACTACCCGATGCGCATTCGCTGGCAGGTGCATCGCTATTTGCTCAAGCAGTCGATGAGCTTTTATCAGGATGAGTTCGCAGGCCGCGTTGCGACCAAACTCATGCAGACGGCGCTTGCTGTGCGCGAATGCGTGCTCAAGCTGTTTGACGTGCTGAACTATGTCGTCGTTTATTTCATCGGCGCGCTTGTTCTGGTTGCCATGTCCGATTGGAAGCTGGCTCTTCCCTTCGTTGGCTGGCTCGTTCTTTACATCCTGCTTTTGCGCTATTTCATTCCGCGCATCGGCGAGATTTCCGAGAAACAGGCGGATGCCCGTTCGGCGATGACCGGGCGTGTGGTCGACAGCTACACGAATATCCAGACGATCAAGCTGTTTTCCCATGCACGTCGTGAGTCGAGCTATGCCCGGGAGGCGATGTCCGGCTTCATGGACACGGTTTACCGCTCCATGCGCCTCGGCACGGGGCTGTTCGGCTTCCTTGAAATGCTCAATGCCCTGTTGCTTGCAACGGTCGGCGCAACCGCGATCTGGCTGTGGCTGGATGATCTCGTCACGGTCGGCGCAGTCGCGGTTGCAATCAGCCTCGTGCTGCGCTTGTCGTCCATGTCGCATTGGATCATGTGGGAAATGTCGGCGCTGTTCGAGAATATCGGCACCGTGCGCGATGGCATCGCCTCGATCTCGCTGCCGCGTCTGGTGGAAGACAGACCGGGCGCAAGCAACCTCAAGGTCACGGATGGCGAAATCCGCTTTGAGAATGTCCGCTTCCATTATGGTCGCAAGAAGGGCGTGATCGAGGATCTGGACCTCACCATCCATCCGGGTGAGAAGGTCGGCATCGTCGGTCGCTCGGGCGCGGGCAAATCCACGCTCGTGAACCTGTTGTTGCGCTTCTACGATATCGAATCCGGACGCATCGTGATCGACGGGCAGGACATCGCCAATGTCACGCAGGACACTTTGCGTGGGCAGATCGGCATGGTGACGCAGGATACGTCCCTGCTGCATCGTTCGGTGCGTGAGAACATCGTCTACGGGCGTCCGGATGCAGGCGAGGCCGAGATCCTCGAAGCTGCAAGGCGTGCGGAAGCGCTGGATTTCATCGGAACGCTGAGCGACGCGCAAGGCCGCAAGGGGCTCGACGCCCATGTCGGCGACCGCGGCGTCAAGCTGTCGGGCGGCCAGCGCCAGCGTATCGCGATTGCACGCGTGATGCTCAAGGATGCCCCGATCCTGATCCTCGATGAAGCGACTTCTGCACTCGATTCGGAGGTCGAGGCCGCGATTCAGGAAAACCTGTATCGCCTGATGGAAGGCAAGACGGTGATTGCCATCGCTCACCGCCTGTCCACCATTGCCGCCATGGATCGTCTTGTCGTGATGGATCGCGGCCATGTCCTCGAACAGGGCACGCATGATGAGCTCGTCGCCAAAGGCGGGCTTTACGCGCAGCTCTGGCAGCGCCAGTCCGGCGGGTTCCTTCTCGAGGAAGAAGCGCTTCCGGCAACCGCGTCGCAATCGCGTGCAGCCGAATAAGGTTGCGGGGTTACAAACCGGGGTCAGCGCCCTAGATTAGCGGGGCGCTGACCACCTCATCCGAGCGATTTTGGTCGGATGAGGCCGGAACAATCATGCCCAAACCCACACCGTCCGAACGGCTCTGGCAAAGCGCCGAAAACATCATCGAACCTTTCGGCGACACCGATCGACAGGTCTTGCCTCGCGGCGCATGGGCCTTCATCTTTTTCTTCGCAAAACAGTCCAAATGGCCGTTTCTTCTGCTTCTCTTGGCGGGAGGTCTTTCAGGCGCGGTGGATGCAGCCCTTTATTGGTCGGTCGGTCGGCTGATCGACATTCTCGACACCGCCGATCCAGCCACAATCCTTTCCGATTATTGGCCACATCTTCTTGGCTTCCTTATTCTCGTTTTGTTTGTTCGCGCCGCCGTCATGATCGGCAATGCTGTGGTCGAACAGCAGATCGTCGTCCCGAATTTCTACCAGCTCGTGCGCTGGCAGGCCTTTCGCCGCGTCATCGATCAGCCATACGAGTTCTACCAGAACGATTTTGCCGGCCGCATCGCCACCAAGATCCTGCAAGCGGGTGAAGCGACGGGTGATTTCATCACATCGGCACTTCAAACGATGTGGAGCTTCATCACCTTCCTGATTCTGGCGGCAACCATCCTGTCGACGCTCGATCCGCTGATGGGCCTCGTACTGGCCTTATGGCTTTGCAGCTATCTTGCGGCCGCATGGTATCTCCTGCCGCCCTTGCGCGCTGCGGGGCGCAAGACGGCTGACGAGCGCTCGCTGGTGAATGGTCGGCTGGTGGATGCCTTCACCAACATCATGGCGGTGAAGCTGTTTGATACCGGCGGGCGCGAGCATGGTTTCGTGCGCGAAGGCATGGCGCAATATCTTGCCACCGTGAAGCAGATGACGCGCGGCATCACGCGGGTCCGCGCAGCCGTTGCCATTCTCAATGGCCTGATGATGGGCGCTGTTGCACTGCTTGCGATCTGGAGCTGGCAGGCGGGCGAGGCTTCGACAGGCCAGATCGCAACCGCGATGGGCCTCGTTTTCCGGCTGAACCAGATGTCGGGCTACATGATGTTCAACATGAACGGCCTGATCCGCTCCTTCGCAACCGTGCAGGATGCAACCGGCACGATTTCGGTGATGCCCGGTATTCAGGACGCGCCCGATGCGATCCCCGCGCCGCGCTCCAATGGCAGCCTGCGCTTTGACGACGTGTCGTTCCATTATGGCAAGACGAGCGGCATCATCGACCATCTCACTCTCGACATCGAGCCCGGCCAGCGTGTGGCCCTTGTGGGGCCGTCGGGCGCGGGCAAGACAACATTGGTCAATCTGGCGCTTCGCCTTTTCGATGTGGAAGGCGGCCGTATCCTGCTCGACAATCGCGATATTCGCAGCCTGACGCAGACCTCGCTGCGTCAGCAATTCGGCGTCGTCAGCCAGGATCCAATGCTCATGCATCGCTCCATCCGCGAAAATATCGCTTATGGTCGTCCCGATGCCAGCGAAGCAGAAATCATTGCCGCAGCCAGGCAGGCCCATGCCCATGATTTCATTCTGGGCGTACGCGATCCCAAGGGCCGCAGCGGTTATGATGCGCATGTCGGTGAGCGCGGCGTGAAGCTTTCAGGTGGCCAGCGCCAGCGTATCGCCATCGCGCGCATGATGCTGAAAAACGCGCCCATCCTGATTCTCGACGAAGCCACATCCGCCCTTGATTCGGAGGTGGAAGCCGCCATTCAGGAAAGCCTCGGTACCTTGATGGAAGGCAAGACCGTGCTTGCCATCGCCCATCGCCTGTCGACCATTGCCGCCCTCGATCGCATCGTGGTGATTGATGATGGACGCATTGTCGAGGAAGGAAGCCACGACGAACTCATCGCCGCAAAGGGCCTTTACGCCCATCTATGGAAGCGCCAGTCCGGCGGCTTTCTGGGCGAAAACCGTGAGAACGAGAACCTTGGCGCGTGAGGTTAAGGCTGTCTTTCTTTGCGCGTCGCTGACAGCCTGTTGATAATTTCGTTGTCAAAGCAGCATCTTGCCCTTGTGTTGCGACAAACTGCCCACCTGTTCCGCGACCATATGGACATAAACTGCCGACACGCCTAGAAAATGCCGCAAACTATCGGGGATTCCGTGGTGGCTTCACGGCGCGCGGAAAAACCGATGGTCTCCCAGACGGCGATCAACGCCGGCAAGGCGATCAGACAACGGAGCCGGATGGCTCGACGGTCAGGAGGAGTATTCCGTGAGCGCAAACGAAACCGCCGAACCGACCCGGCGCGATTTTCTTTATATCGCGACAGGCATGGCAGGTGTCGTGGCCGCCGCGAGCGTGGCATGGCCCTTTATTGATCAGATGCGGCCCGATGCTTCGACTTTGGCCCTCGCGTCGATCGATGTGGACATTTCCGGCGTCGAGCCAGGCATGTCGATCACGGTGAAATGGCGCGGCAAGCCCATCTTCATTCGCAATCGCACCGAGGCTGAGATCAACGCCGCGCGCGAAGTCCCGATGACCGATCTGAAGGATCCGGTTGCCCGCAACGCCAACCTTCCGGCGGATGCGCAGGCGACGGACATCGATCGCTCGGCGGGCGAAGGCAAGGAAAACTGGATCGTGATGGTCGGCACCTGCACCCATCTTGGTTGCGTTCCGCTCGGTCAGTCGGGGGATTTCGGCGGCTGGTTCTGCCCTTGCCACGGCTCGCATTATGATACGGCAGGGCGTATCCGCCGTGGCCCGGCACCGATGAATCTGGAGGTTCCCACCTTCGAATTCACTTCGGACACGAAAATCCGGATCGGTTAAGGGCGAGAGGGGCTTTTTTATACCATGAGCGGTGGACATTCGACCTATACGCCTACTTCGGGATTGGGACGCTGGTTCGACCAGCGCCTGCCGCTGCCGCGGCTGGTTCACGATTCCTTTGTTTCTTATCCAACACCTCGCAATCTGAACTATGCCTATACGTTCGGCGGCATTTTGAGCATCATGCTCGTGTCGCAGATCATCACCGGCATCGTTCTGGCCATGCATTATTCGTCGACCACGGTGCTGGCCTTCGATTCCGTCGAAAAGATCATGCGTGACGTGAATTCGGGCTGGCTTCTGCGTTACATGCACTCCAACGGCGCTTCCATGTTCTTTGTGGCCGTTTATCTGCATATTTTCCGCGGCCTTTATTACGGCTCTTACAAAGCCCCGCGCGAATTGCTGTGGATCCTTGGCTGCGTCATCTATCTCCTGATGATGGCCACCGGCTTCATGGGCTATGTGTTGCCTTGGGGTCAGATGAGCTTCTGGGGCGCCACCGTCATCACCGGCTTCTTCACAGCCATCCCACTGGTTGGCGAGTGGGTCCAGCAATTGCTGCTTGGCGGCTTTGCGGTCGATAACCCCACCTTGAACCGCTTCTTCTCGTTGCATTACCTGTTGCCGTTCATGATTGCCGGCGTCGTGGTTCTGCACGTCTGGGCGCTTCACGTTACAGGTCAAACCAACCCCACAGGCATCGAGGTCAAGTCGAAGACGGACACGGTTCCCTTCACGCCATATGCGACGGTGAAGGATGGCCTGGGCATGTTGGTGTTCTGCCTGCTGTTTGCCTATTTTGTTTTCTATCTGCCGAACTATCTCGGCCATCCGGACAACTATATCGAAGCCAATTCGCTGAAGACGCCTGCGCACATCGTTCCGGAATGGTACTTCCTGCCGTTCTACGCGATCCTGCGTGCGATCACGTTTAACATCGGACCGATCGACTCCAAGCTTGGCGGCGTTCTGGCGATGTTCGGAGCGATCGCGGTGCTGTTCTTCGTGCCATGGCTTGATACGTCCAAGGTCAAGTCAGCCGTGTATCGCCCTTGGTACAAGCTGTTCTTCTGGCTTTTCGCGATCAATGCCATTTTCCTCGGCTGGCTCGGTTCGCGTCCAGCGGAAGGCGTCTACATCATCCTGATGCAGGTTTCGGCGCTTTACTACTTTGCGTTCTTCCTCGTCATCATGCCGGTGCTTGGCTTGATCGAAACGCCGCGTCGTTTGCCGAACTCGATTACGGAAGCGGTTCTGGCAAAGCATGGCGGAAGTGCCGGAGCACATCCCGCGGGTGCGGCTGCCGCACCGGAAACGAAGGCTTGAGTTGCGGGCTCGAAAGGACGACATGATGAAAAAGATCCTCTCGGGACTGGCCGCCTTCTGCCTCGGCGTCACAATGATTTCCGCAGCCTCGGCTGCGGAAGAAGGCCATGATGAAGCCAATCCGACGCATTTTCCTATCCATAAGCCTCAGGAAATGGACTGGAGCTTTGCGGGCCCGTTCGGCAGTTACGACAAGGGCCAGCTTCAGCGCGGGCTCAAGGTCTACAAGGAAGTCTGTTCAGCCTGCCATTCCCTGCGCTTGATCCCCTTCCGGACCCTGGAAGACCTCGGCTATTCCGACGCACAGATCCGGTCGCTGGCGGCCGAATATGAAGTCCAGGACGGGCCGAATGCCGATGGCGAAATGTTCACGCGCCCGGCCATTCCGTCAGATCACTTCCCTTCGCCCTATCCAAATGCGGAAGCCGCGGCTGCCTCCAACAATGGCGCAGCTCCGCCTGACCTTTCATTGATGGGCAAGGCGCGCACGGTTGAACGTGGTTTCCCGACCTTCGTGTTCGATATCTTCACGCAATATGCGGAAGGTGGCCCGGATTATGTTCATGCGCTTTTGACCGGCTACGACCAATCGCCGCCGGAAGGCATGGAGATCGCGGAAGGCACGCATTACAACCCGTATTTCATTGCCGGCAAGTCGCTGGCGATGCCGAAGCCGATCTCTGACGACCAGGTCACCTATGACGATGGCGCGCCGCAAACGGTGGATCAGTATTCGCGTGACGTCTCGGCATTTCTGATGTGGACAGCCGAACCGCATCTCGAACATCGCAAGACCATCGGTTTCCGGGTCATGGTATTTCTCTTCTTGTTCGTCGGCCTGGTTTGGATGACCAAGCGCAAGGTTTGGGCCAACATCCCGCACTGAACGGCTCAACAAGTCTGGAAAAGTTGAAGGGGCGCCAATCGGCGCCTTTTCTTTTGCAGCATCCAGCGGCAAGGTGAATTCATGCAAACATCTCTTGAAGCGTTTCTCGACCAGTCGATTCGTACGATCCCGGATTACCCAAAGCCGGGCGTACAGTTCCGCGACATCACGACCTTGCTTGGGAACGCGCGGGCATTCCGGCGCGCGATCGATGAATTGGTGCATCCCTATGCAGGTTTGAAGGTCGACAAGGTCGCGGGCATCGAGGCGCGCGGTTTCATTCTCGGCGGCGCCATGGCGCACCAGCTTTCATCCGGTTTTGTGCCGATCCGCAAGAAGGGGAAACTGCCACATGAGACTGTACGCGTAGCCTACAGTCTCGAATATGGCGTCGACGAGATGGAGATGCATCGAGATGCCGTCCAGCCGGGCGAACGTGTGATCCTGGTTGATGATCTGATCGCCACCGGCGGGACCGCAGAAGGCGCAGTCAAGCTTTTGAACCAGATGGGCGCTGAAATCGTCGCCGCCTGCTTCGTGATCGACTTGCCGGAACTCGGCGGCCGCAAAAAGCTTGAGGCGCTGGGCGTCCAAGTCAACACGTTGATCGCCTTCGACGGGCATTGAGCCCATCAGATAACTGCCGGGTGTCTCAGCCTGCTGCCCGAAATGCCTGGGGCTGCGAGTTCAGCTTGGCGTCTTCGCAAGTCGCCACCGCTGCTTCACGGGCTTTGCTTTTTTCGATTTGATCGAGATGATCCAGCGGTCCGGTAAAGCGCGATAACGCGCCGGGGATCAATTCGCATACGAGCAAGCGTTTTGGATCAACCGGTCGCGGCATGACGAACTGGTTCATCGGCGCAGGGTGAAAGCCAAGCGGGCCGTAATAAGGCGCATCGCCCACCAGCACCACCAACGGAGAATTGGCAGCACGGGCGGCATCAAGTGCCAGGGCAACAAGGGTGCGTCCAATTCCGGCATTCTTGAAAACAGGTCGCACCGCGAGGGGGCCCAGCATATGCCCCCTGCCCGCGCCTGCGGCGATCGGCGTCATGCGCACCGAGCCCGCAACCTCCGATCCCGAAAGGGCAACAAAAGAAAGCCCGCGATCGTGAGGACCGCCTTCCCGGATCTTGTGCGCTGCGCGTGTAAAGCGACCGGGTCCGAACGCCTCATCGTTGATTTTGTCGATTTGGTCATCATAGGCCGGGTTTTCCGGCAGGTAGGCGATGGCGCCAGGAAACATGAGAACAGTCCGATACGAGGGCTTGCGTGCCGCGCAGGGGCGCGGCTGTCCATCTGCGCTTCAGTTAAGCGCGATTGCCCTGTCGTCGTC